>JAAUTF010000506.1 GCA_012031775.1 Candidatus Altimarinota bacterium
GCGTCCGCCAGCGCGCGCTCGTATGCCTGCCGTGCAAGCTCGTAGTCGTACGCAGCCATGGCCTCGTGGCCACGCGCAAGCAGCTCCTCGGCGGCACCCTCTTGGTAGAGCGCGCGTGGCCGACGCCTGCAATGTTCAACGCTACCGCGCGCTCCCAGCGCGTATCGGCGCGTGCGAAGCGACGCTCGGCGCTCAACGCCAACTCGATCGTCTCATCGAGCAAGTTCAGATCGCGGTACACAAGCGCGCGGTAGAGATCAGCCTTCGCCATTTCTAGCGGGTTAGGGATGGCCGCATACGCCGACCAAGCGACTTCGAGGTAGTGCAACGCCTCGTGGTAGCGCCCACGGCGATAGGCGAGCTTGCCGAGATTATGGTCGGCACGCGCCACCTCTTGCTGCATCCCCTCGTGTTCAAGCGTTATGCGTGCTGCAGCATACAGCTCGGCGGCCAGCTCAAAATGGCCCGCCTCCTGGATCACATTGGCACGATTGATGTCGATACGCGCCGTCTGCACCGCGTCGCCGAGAGCGACAAAGATCGCGCGCCCGCGAACATAGGCGGCCAGCGCTTCCTCAAAGCGCCCAAGCTGTTGGCATGCGGCACCGCTATTCATCTCAAGCAATGCAAGAAAGGGCAGCGCGGCATCGCCGAGCCGCACACAGTCGGCACGGGCGGCCTCCGCTACCGCCAGCGCCTCGGCAAATGCGCCGGTATCCTGCAACACGGCGACCTGATTGATGCGCAGTCGTGTAACCTCGATCTCGAACTGATACGCTGCGTAGATCGCCTCGGCCTGCCGATAGGCGGCCAGTGCCTCGTTAAAACGCGAGAGATGGTAGAGCGCGTTGCCGCGTGCCCACAGCGCCAGAGCGGTGGCCACCTGATCATGAGCGCGCTCGACACAGCCTGCCGCCACCTCGGCGATGCTCAGCGCGCGCGCAGCGTTGCGCAGTTTAGTCGCGTCAACCTGTTGTTTGAGCGCGGCCACCGTGGCCATGCTCAGCGCGGCCCGTTCCTCGGCGATACGCAGCGCAAGCGCATCGCTGCCAGCCGCCGCGAGCAGCCGGGCGACCAGGGCGTTTTGTTCGGCTTCGTGCGTATGGAGGATCATAAGTGAACTGAGAACTGAGAGCTGTGAACCACCCTTCGGATGACAACCCCGCACGCTTCACGCCTCGCCAACACTCAAAGCATCAACTTGCATCACAGAGTTACCGAGCTGAAGCTGAAGCGTGTAGACCCCGGGCGCAAGCGCGTCGAAGGCGAAGAAACCGAGATCATCGATGATATCGGAGCGGAGTAGCAGTTCATCGCGCAGGAGGCGCACTTCGCCTGGTACCGCGTCGCCGAGCTGCCCTTCGACGGTAAAAGTGCCGCCTGGTGCCAGCGGCGGCACAATCGATAGTAGTATCTCATACTTTTCGGCGGTATAGTGATGGCGCACGGGCGCAGCACCACGCAGCGTAGAGGTCGCGAGCAGTGGTGGCGGTAGCAACACCGCGCGGAGCAAGTTCCTACCGCTTTGCATCACGCGCTCGGCCAGGCTCAGAGCAGCCGGCGCTGCGATCAAGGCGAACTCGGCCCGGCAATCAGCGCAGGCCGCCAGATGCGTATCGACCTGGCGGGCGATCTGTGGTGCGAGCAAAGACGCCGTGTATTCCAGCAGAGTCTCGGCGCTAGGGCAATCGGCCCGCAGCAAGGCCGCACTGAAGCGTGCATCCAATGCAGTGAGCGCCACCAAATCGCGCTGACAGAGCACACAATGAGCGATATGGCGCGCGAGCGCGGGCGCAACATCACCATCGAGATAGGCGAGCAGGTCGCCCTCGCCGATGCCTGTGTGTTCAAAGTCTCCCTGATCCGTCATAGAGCTACTCCGTGTTCGCGTCTGCTTACTGCATTGCGCCGCTGAGGTTTCAAAAAGCCGCTTGTGCTGGTCAGTGGTGGCGGCAAAGCCGCACCACTGACCAGCACAAACCCTTGCTGAACCTGGCGCTCGCCAGAACGGTCACGTACTGGCAAACCATCCCTAATCACTCAACGGCTCTGCTGCGTCGGTGCCGCTATCGAGCAGAGCGCGGCGGGCGCGGCGTAACACACGCTCTTTGATCTGGCGCACCAGTGCTGCATCGGCGAAGTGCTCAGGGTAACGGCTCGCGATCTCGGCGGGGCTCAGGTCGTCGCTGTAGCTCAGCCGCAGTACCAGCTGTTCCAAGGGATCGCCGACCTCGGCCTTAACCCAGGCGCGCACTCGGTGCAGCTGCTCGCTACGAGCAATACGCTCGACAATATCGTCCTCGCCCGCCGTCGCAACCGGCAAGTCCAGTTGGTAGGCGTGTTGGGCCTGTTCAAGCAAACGCTCGCGTTGCCGCTCGCTACGTCGCCGATCGAGCACCGTCGTCACAGCGCACTGGCGCATATATTTCAGCAGTGCGCCAACATGCGGGAAGCGCGCCGTGAGCGGTGTAC
Organism: Candidatus Altimarinota bacterium; assembly: GCA_012031775.1. Taxonomy (GTDB): domain Bacteria; phylum Chloroflexota; class Chloroflexia; order Chloroflexales; family Chloroflexaceae; genus JAAUTF01. The sequence continues at coordinate 2,473 of JAAUTF010000506.1, forward strand.
AGCGCCCGGCCAGCGTGCGCCAGAAGCGCTCGATGACCTCGTGCGCAACATCTTCGGCCAAGGTATCGTCGGTGGATAGGCCAACGCCGTGGAGCCAACGAAGAATCAGGCGCTGGTACTGCGCCACAACCGCTTGCCAGGCCGCCTGATCGAGCTGTTCCAGCGCGCGCCGAAAGAGCTCGAAACAGTACCCCAGCTCTGTACTACGGCTGCGCTCGGCCTCAGCGCGGCAACCGGCGGCCACCTGCTCCAGGCTAAAGTGCGGCATGTCAGCTATGCTCATGCTCTCCTCGTGGTGGACTTTCGGTAGTCGGTACTATACCACACGAGCGACAGGAGACCACCATGCCACGCCATATCCGCCAGCACATCATCCGCAAGCCGTGCTATACTGAACGCCGACGATCGCAGTCGCAAACACAGGCAAATAGGGAGCTATGAAAGTTCTGTTGATCGGCTCGGGTGGACGCGAGCACGCGCTGGCCTGGAAGATCGCCCAATCACCGTTGCTGGAGAAGCTGCTTAATGTGCCCGGTAACCTTGGCACTGGTCGCTTCGGCCAAAATGTGCCCTTTCCTCTGAACCACTCCGAGGCGCTGGTCGACCTAGCGCAGCGTGAGGCGATCGACCTCGCGGTGATCGGCCCCGACAATCCCCTGGCCGATGGCATTGTCGATGCCTTTAACCAGGGTGGCATTCTAGCCTTCGGGCCAACCGCCGCCGCAGCTCGCATCGAGAGCAGCAAAACTTTCGCCAAGGAAATTATGGCTGAGGCGGGCGTGCCGACGGCGCGCGCCCACAGCTTTAGCGATGCGGCCCAGGCAGCAGATTTTGTACGCAGCAGTAGCCAGCCCTGGGTAGTCAAGGCAGATGGACTCGCGCTCGGCAAGGGCGTGATCGTCGCTGAAACCGTCGAGGAGACGTTGGCCGCCATCCAGACACTCGCCGCCACACCGGCTGGTGAAGTGCTGCTGTTGGAAGAACGCCTGCACGGCCCTGAAGTCTCGGTGCTGGCCCTCTGCGATGGCAAGCGCCTTGCAGCGTTGCCACCAGCCCGCGACCACAAACGCCTGCGCGACGGTAACCTCGGCCCTAACACCGGTGGTATGGGCGTGGTCGCCCCGGTGGACGATGTGAGTGCTGATGTGCTCGACCAGATCGTTGCTACCTGTATGCAGCCGGTGGTCGATGCGCTGCTACGCCGTGGTGCGCCATTTTGCGGCGTGCTCTACGCCGGCCTCATGCTCACAGCGCAAGGGCCGCGGGTGTTAGAATTTAATGCGCGTTTCGGCGATCCGGAGGCGCAGGCATTGCTGCCCTTGATCGACAACGATCTGCTGGCGATGATGCGCGACTGTGCGGCGGGCAATCTCAAGCCCGAAAGCTTGAAGCGACGTAAGGGCTATGCTGTTTGTGTGGTGCTCGCCGCCGATGGCTACCCTGGTAAACCGCGCAAGGGCGACCAGATCAGCGGGGTTGAAGCAGTAGAGGATAACAAAGTTTTGATCTTTCACGCTGGCACCCGTATGGGCACTGATGGCCTCGCGACGGACGGGGGGCGTGTGCTCGGTGTGACCGGCCTTGGGGCAACGCTGAAACAGGCGCGCGATCGGGCCTACGAGACGGCCAACCGCATTAAATTCACCGGTAAGCAGCTGCGTAGCGATATTGGTGGCTAAATGCTTTGCCATGGTTAGAAACAGGGTGTTGGTGCTTGTGGTTAGTGGCTTTGCTGCCCACCATAGGTGCCAACGCATTTTCATGTATGAGCAAGTTACGCCTCGCTGTACTGCTGAGCGGTAGCGGCTCAAATCTGCAAGCACTCTTCGATGCGTATGATGACGGTGTGCTCGATGCCGAGATCGCGCTTGTGTTGAGCGATCGCGCCGACGCCTACGGGTTGCAGCGGGCGCTGGTGCATAACACGCCGGTCGCCTTCATTCCGCTTGCCGCAGTTGCACAGCCGCAGCGCGCCGCCGTGCGGATGGCCTGGGAGCAACGCCTTGCCCAGGTCATCGCCGCCTTCAGCCCACACGTCATCCTGCTCTCCGGTTTTATGCGTGTGCTCTCAGCAGAATTCCTCGCCCACTTCCCCAACCGCGTGATCAACCAGCATCCAGCACTGCTTCCCGACGACGGAGCCGACACGGTGCTGCTCAGCAGCGGCCAGCGTATCCCGGCCCTGCGCGGCGCACATGTCGTTGCCGACGCGCTACAACTTGGTCTTACCGTTACCGGCTGCACCGTCCATCGGGTTACACCGCGGGTCGACGACGGGCCGATTCTGGCACGCGCCGAGGTGCCTATTCGCGCCGACGACGACGAGACGACGCTGCACGAGCGCATCAAGGCCGCCGAGCGACGGCTCATTCGTCGATGTGGTACAGCA
>JAAUTF010000507.1 GCA_012031775.1 Candidatus Altimarinota bacterium
GGCGGCGCGCTCACCGGCAATGCATAGGGCATGGTATCGGCAGCGGAGCGCAGTTCAGCGAGCCGCTGGCGTAGCTCAGGGCGCGCAGCCAGCAACTCCTGCACTCGGGCCAACTCGTCCGCATCCAGCAGGTCGAGCGCATAGGCCACAAGTAAATCTTCAATTTCTTCTGCCGATGGCTGAATCATACAAAGTCCGTTCTGGGCGTTCCTAACGTCCGCCGTTGTTATGCTGATTCGTCGAAAGGACGTAAAAGGTCGCGCAGCTTATTGAGGCCAAGACGCAGTCGCGTCTTCACTGTGCCCAACGGTTCACCAAGCCGCTCGGCGATCTCGGCGCGCGTGAGATCGCCATAGTACGCCAACTCGATCGCCTGGCGCTGGCTCTGCGGTAAGTTGGCGAGTGCAGAGCGTACGGCATCACGAAGCGCGCTCTGATCGGCTGCGGCCTCTGGCCCAGAGCCACCATCAAGATACGTCTCGTCCACCGCCGTCTGCTCGCGAACGCGAGCGCGCTCACGCTTCGAGCGCATTGCATCGATCGCCCGATGGCGCGCGATGCCGATCAACCAGGACGAAAAGGCCGCACGCTGCGGTTGATAGCCGCCAGCAGCCTGCCAAACATTTTGAAACACGTCCTGCACGACTTCTTCCGCCGTCAGTCGGTCGCCGGTCACACGGAGCGCAATAGAATACACCAGGGCACCATAGCGATCGTAGATCACGCCAAGGGCCGCCTCGTGACGCTGAACGACAAGTGCCAGCAGCGCGTCGTCGCGCAAGATCGCCAGTTCTTCACCCTGCCGAAGTGCGCCATTCAATGCGCGGTTGTCCTCTGCTTGCCACGTGTACAGATATAAGCCGAGCATATTATACACGCTTGGCCTTCGCGCACGTTCACGTGAACACGCACGAAGGCCAAACCACTGGAAACAATCGGCCGTAACAGCGAGGTTCCTCCAGGTTTAGAAGACCTGGGTGAACGCCGGCACACGCACCGCCTCGGTGCCAGCCAGTGTGCGGATGGCCTGCGCGCCGGGGTAGGGCACGGGGCCAGCAAAGCCTTCACCACCTGCAGGAAGGGCAGCAACGTCGGCACTGCATCCGAGACGTTGTAATAGATCGGCGCGGGCAGTGCGTTCGGGTTCGGCACCAGGCCACCCGACAGGCGCGTGAGCGCAAGGTGCTCGGCTTCAGTTGCGGCGTGCTGTGCCGTGGTGGCTGCCAGCCGCGGGTTGCCAAGTTCGGCAAAGCGGCGAGTTGCGGCCAGATAAGCACCGGTGAAGGCCGTCTCGGCAGCGATAAAGGTCTGGACGTTCGTGTTTTTGTTCGAGAGGAATGTAGCAGGCGTATAGAACTCGTTCGTCAATGATACACCGCCAAGCGACTGCAGAATCTCCAGGTGATACAGCTCGGAGCTCATGGCGAGCTTGAGGTAGGCCAGGATGGTGTCGTTGAAGCCGAGCGGGTTGTTGAGGATCGTGTAGTAGTAGCTCGTCGCCGCCAGCGTCTCGGCCGTCGCCGCCAGGTTCGCGATCGTCGCCACGTCATCCATGGCGTCGTGGGCGGCATGGGCCGACTTCAGGCCAAATGCGCTGGCGAAGCTCGCGATCGTAATACCACCGCCGACCGTCGCCGTTCCCTTTAAGAAGCCACGTCGCGAAAGCGCTGCCGACGCCTTATCTTTAATGCTCATCTTGATACTCCTGTGATGATGCGCTGTGCCCTTACACAACACGTTCACAAGAGTATGCGGAAGTTGGAGCCGGATGGATCTCTCGGCAAAAATTCGATAGAATCAACTGTGGAGCCGCAGCGGTTAATGCGTCGCGCTTTTGTGCCATTCATCGAGCACCTGGCGATTGAGGGAATGCGCATTCAGCATCTGGGTGCGCAGCTGAGGATCGTCGATCGCGGTGACCCGATCGATAAGCAGGGTATGCGCCATATCGAGCCAGCGTTGGGCCTCTTCCACCCGCTGTTCGGCGTAATATACGTGGTAGCATGTCAGGAGCACTTTCAGCGGAAACTCGACACCGTCGACACCGTAGACATCAAGATAGGCGACGATCGGTACCAGGTGCTCTGCGGCAAGCGCGGTCTGCTCGCGCGCCAGCGCAACACGCGCCAAGCCAGCATAATCTTCGATCGCCGCGCTTTCGGCCTGCACCTCCTCGCGGATAGCCAGCGCCGCGCTATAATCCTCCTCCGCAGCGGCCCAACGCCGCGCGCGCTCGTGCTGGGCCGCGCGGTAAGCAAGCGCATATGCCTCGGCATCACGATTTGCTCCTTCGCGCGCAAAAGCGAGTGCTATCTCGCAGCAGTGCATCGCCAGCACTTCCTGGTCTTCCAGCAGGTTGGCAAGATTTAAATACGTATAGGCAGCATAGCTTTGCTCGCCGATCGCGCCCAGAATAGCGATGGCTTTATCAAAGTAGCTGCGCGCCGTAGTACGATCGCCAAGATCGCGCACGGTCTGGCCGAGCAAGTTCAGGCTCGTCGCCTCGAACAGGCGGTCGCCGGTGGCACGGAAGAGCCGAATGGCATGCTCCAAATTGCGCTGGGCATCGACGAGCCGCCCGGTGAGCAGGTCGAACTCGCCGAGCACCGAGTAGCTAAAGGCCTCGCCGTTGCGGTCGCCGATCGCGCGGGCGACATCGAGCGCGCGCTGTTGGAAGGCACGGGCCTCTTCGGTGGTGCTCATCTTGCGCACCGCCAGCGCCAGGTTATTCAAACTTTTGACCTCGCCAACCCGATCGCCGATCGCGCGCCGGATCGCGAGCGCCTCCTGGTCGTAGTGGAAGGCCTTTTGAAAATCGCCAAGATAGTAGCTCAGGTTGCCAAGGCTGCTAAGGTTGTTCGCGACACCACGCTGGTAGTCGAGGCGACGGTAGATCGCCAAGGCGCGCTCAAAATAGTCGCGTGCCTGCTGTAGTTCGCCGCGATATTCGAGCACGTTACCGCGGAGCGTCAGGCTGCGCGCGTGGCCTGCGCGGTCGCCGTGGGCGAGCGCCAACGCTTCGGCCTCTTCGAGCGCCGCGATCGCTGCCGGGTAGTCGCTCACATCCCAGTAGTAGGCTCCCCAGGCATTGGCGACTTGCATCTGGCGTAGCGGGTTGGCGCTACGCTGAGCCAATTCCGCCAGTGCGTGCAGATCATCGGCCTGGGCAGCGCGCTCGCCAATGCGCTCGTAGACCTGAACCCGCAGCCAGAGCAGGTCATTGCGCAATTCGTCATCGCTACTTAGCTCTAACGCGCGACTCAAGTAAGTCAGCGCGGCGCTATTGGCGTACTCGGCAGTGAACTTACGCGCTGCAAGCACGGCGAAGTGCAGTTCGCGGTTGCTATTGCCAGCCTGCCGCCAATGATAGACCAAGAGTGAATATAGCTCCGGCAGCTCTTCGCCGGGCTGCTGCTCGAACCAACGTGCCACGCGCTCGTGTAGTTCGCGTCGTTGTGCGTAGAGCAGCGTCTGGTAGGCAACTTCCTGGGTGAGCGCCTGTTTAAAGGTGTGGCTCCGCAGATCAGAGTAGCTTTGCAGCTGGTTGATCAGATCGTCCTCGACCAAGCGGTCAAGCGCGATCGTCAGGTCGCGCTCGACCATCTCGTGCGGTGCGGCGGCGCGCAAGGTTGGGTAGCCAAAGACACGCCCGATCACGGCCGCTGTCTTGATCGTGCGCAGCTGTGGCACCGGCAGCCGGTCGAGGCGGCTGAGCACGAGGCCCTGCACGTTCTCCGGTAGATCGATGCTTTCGAGATCGCGCTGCAGCACGCACACGCCGCCCTCGATACGCAGCGTCTCCGCCTCCAGTAGGCTCAGGGCGAGCTCTTCGGCGACAAAGGGGCTGCCAGCGGCGGCCTGTTCGATCAGCGCCGCCAGCGCAGGAGGCAAGTCGCGCACGCCCAGGCGTGCTGCCGCGACCGCCACTGTTTCGCGGCCCTCGAGCGGCCCAATGGATAGCTGCGACAGTTGCGGCAGCGCGTGCATAGCGACGAGCGGATGATCAGCGGGCAGATCGGCAAGCGGGGTGTGGATGAGCAGCAGCAGCAACGGCACATCGCTTAGGCTGCGCGCCACCCGTTGAGCAAGCTTCCACGATAGCGGATCGAGCCACTGCGCATCTTCCAAGGCCAGCACTAGCGGGCGGTCGGCGGCCCATAAGGCTAGCAGGTCGATCAACATAGCGTTTAAGCTGGCCTGGCGCAACCGCGGCTCTAGGTTGGCCGTCAGATCTGTCTCGGCGATGCCAAGATTGAGCAGATCGTTGAGCAAGGCCGCACGCTCGATAAATTGCGGCGCGATCTCATCCAAACGGGTGAGCACCTGCTGGCGCTGCGCCTCCTGCGAGGCATTTGCAAGCAACTCAAGGTCGAAGTACGATGCAAAGATCTCGCGCCAGGCAAGATACGGCGTCTGCTGATCGATCGACTGGCCACTGCCGTAGAGCGAGACGAGGCCCAGCTCGCCAGCACGGCGCGTCAACTCAAGGAAGAGCCGCGTCTTGCCGACACCGGACTCACCTGCCAGGGTGACAATGCGCGTAGTGCCGCCGAGCGCGGTGTGCAACTCATTGTTGATGCGCGCCATCTCGGCCTGGCGCCCCACCAGGCGGCGGACAACGCCAGCCACCGGGCGGTTGCGCAGGTAGCGCGTCGGGCGTACATACGTACGGCTGCCACCCGGCCCTTAACCGTCTGCGGTGAGAGCGTCTCGTAAGCGATATCAGTGCGGGTGGCGGTGAAGGTGGCGTGGTCGGCGATAATGCCACCGCGCCCGGCGAGCTGCATCAGGCGGGCGGCCAGGTTGACGGTATCGCCCATCACGGTGTACTCGCGGCGGCGTTCGCCGCCAACCGGCCCG
>JAAUTF010000508.1 GCA_012031775.1 Candidatus Altimarinota bacterium
ACACGCGCTGGCACGACGTGCGCGACGCTGCAAATACGATCGTATGATTGCCTTTGGCAAGGCCTTGCCCGCCATCCGTGAGCGTGTCGAGCAAGATCTGGCGCTGCGCGGTCTGCCGCGTGACAAAGTGCTGGCGACTGTGGTTCGTCTGCTGGAAACAACCTTAATTCGCGTCGGCAACCTTGAATATGCGCGCCGTAATCGCTCCTTCGGGCTAACCACACTGCGCGACCGGCACGTGAAGGTGCGCGGTACACAGCTCTCCTTCGCCTTTCGTGGCAAGAGTGGCAAAGATCACCATATTTCGATCGCCGATCGACATTTGGCGCGTATCGTGAAACAGTGCCAGGATGTACCGGGCTACGAGCTATTTCAATATGTCGATGATGCGGGCCAGCGCCACCAGATCAGCGCCGACGATGTTAATGCCTACTTACGTGAGATCAGCGGCGACGAATTTTCGGCCAAAGATTTCGTACCTGGGCCGGCACTGTTTTAACAATGCAAGCGCTCGCCGAACTCGGGCCTTGTGCAAGCCAGGGCCAGATCAAGCGGCACCTCAACGAGGCGATCAAACAAACGGCAACGCGCCTCGGCAATACCCCGGCCATCAGCCGCAAGAGCTACATCCATCCACTGCTTATTACCTCCCACAACGAGGGTAGCTTGCTGGAACAGCTAGAAGGATTGCGCGATCAGGCCCGCGCGCAGTGCCCTGCACGCCTCGCAGCCGACGAAGCACTAGTTTTACACTGGTTGGAAATGCAGTAGAGGCGCAGCATGCTGCGCCTCTACTGCATTTCCCTGTGCGCACCATTTTAGTTTAGCGCCGTCGTAGACGCGCACGCGCACCGATAATCATACCGACGACCAGGCTTACCACACCGGCCAGCGGGCCGGGGGCGCGCTTGCCTGCCGTCGCGTCAGGCTCAGGATCAATTGTATCTAGTTCACCATCGTTATTCCCGGCAGCCGATGTCTCGACACGTTTGCCAGTGCCAGGGATTATCTGTGCATCGCGATCGGGGACGATGTGCGAGCCATAAGTGTTCGCATAGACTTGGGTAAACTCCGCGCCAAAGAACAAGATCTGCGCGGAATAGTAAACCCACAGCAGCAAGACGACAAACGATGCTGCCGCGCCGTACACCGAGGTCGAGGCACCAACGCTCAGGTACCAGCCGAGTAAGAAGCGCCCGATACTGAAGAGCACAGCGGTTACAAAAGCGCCGATCCAGACATCGTGCCAGGTGATTTTAACATCCGGAATAAATTTATAAATTGCAGCGAATAACAACGTAGTGACAGCCAGCGAAACAATAAAGTTGATAATCTGCCAGATGATCGCGCTGAAAGGTAGCAGCGCTTCGAAATAAGTGCCCACGGCGCTCAACACAGCGCTGAGGACGAGCGACACAAGGAGCAAGAAGCCAGTGCCGAGCACGAGCGTAAAGGCGAGCGATCGATCTTTTAGGATGCCTTTGATACCGCGGTCGGATTTTTGCTCCACGCCCCAGATAGTATTTAATGCGCCTTGCAGCTCACCAAAAGCGCCAGACGCACCGAAGAGCAATGTAACAATACCGATAATGGTCGCCAAAACGCCCGACGATGGTTGGTTAGCGTTTTCGATCATTTGCTCGACTGCGCCAGCACCTTCTTCGCCAAGCAGGCCGCGCGCCTGGCTCAACACCTCTTGCTGGGCGGCGTCTTGGCCAAAAAAGAAGCCAGCGATGGCTACTGCCAGTACCAACAGCGGTGCAAGTGAAAAGACGGTGTAATAGGCTAAGGCCGCACCAAGACGCGGGGCTTTGTCGGCATTCCACTCGGCGAACGTCTGTTTAAGCAGTGGGAAAGCATCTTTGAGCTGCATAACATCTCCCTGGTTCACCTGGTTATAGCTTCAAAGTCTGGAAGATGCTCGTGGTTCCCAGCAAAGCCGGGAACCACGAGCAATTTTAAGTATTAACTACTCGGCAGGAGTACGGCATCGATAACGTGAATCACGCCGTTGCTTGTCTGCACGTCGGTCGAGATAACCTCTGCGTTACCGTTCAACAGCACCTCGCTACCCTCGGCACCGATCGTGATAGCCGTGCCCTGAAGGGTTGTCACCTCGGTCTGACCGCTCAAATCGGCCGCCAGCACCGCACCATCAACTACATGATAGAGCAGGATGTCGCGCAGTTGTGTCGGGTCGGCGAGCAAGCCCTGCAAGGTATCGGCGGGCAGAGCCGCGAACGCCTCGTCGGTGGGGGCAAAATCGTATAAGGCCCGGCTTGCTCAAGCGTTTCGCGCAGACCCGCCGCCTCGATCGCGGTCAGCAGGGTTGTGAAGCGCCCATCAGCCTCGGCGGCATCAAGCAGCGAGCCGCTGCTTGCCGTGGCACCGCCACCTGTGGCATCACTCGTCGCGCTTGTCGTCGCCGCTGTCGTGCTATCGGTGCCGGTAGTCGCCGCAGTGGTCGCCGCAGTGGTCGCCGCTGTCGTGCTATCGGTTGTTGCCGTACCAGTCAGCGTATCATCAGTAGCCACCACTGTCGCCGTACCGGTGAGACCATCAGCAGTCGCTGCAGTGGTCGCATCCGTGCCGATAGCATTTGTCGGGGCGACGCCGCTCTCGGCAGTTGTCGCTACGCCAGTTGTGCTATCGGTACCCGGCGTATTCGTCGCCGGTGCGGCACAAGCGCTAAGGCCGAAGGCCAGCGCCAGCGGCGCAATGAAAAGAAATTGTCGCTTCATAGGTATGTGCTCCCGTTCTATCTGTGTACAGTGCCGAGGCCTTGCGCCCCGGCGCTATACACTACAAGCACGATGCGTGCCAGCCAGAAATGGTAAAATAACGAGGTTACGCGGTCGTCTGTGCGGGCCGTCCGCCGCCAATAACCGCATCCTATATCGCTATTTTTTCTGATACCGATGAGCGCAACAACCATGAATCCCTCTGAACAGATCAATGTATACGAGTTTGTCGGCGGCGCGGAAACGTTTCAGCGTCTGGTAGACGAGTTTTATTCCCGCGTTGAGCAAGATCCTTTGCTGCGAACTATGTTTCCCGCCGATCTGGAGCCAGGCAAGAAACACCAACTGCTCTTTCTCATCCAATATTTCGGTGGCCCCCGCGACTACAACGAGCTGCGCGGCCACCCACGCCTACGCATGCGCCATGCGCCCTTCCCGATCGGCCAGGCCGCGCGCGACGCCTGGCTGGGCCATATGCTGGCCGCTGTTGACGTTGTCGGCATCGCCGAGCCGGCACGCTCGCTGATGCACGAGTATTTTGCCAACGCCGCCACCGCAATGATGAACGAGCTACCGCCACTGCACGTATTGTAAAAAGTGGTCATCGGCAATGCCGATGACCACTTTTTTTCTGCTGCAACCGCCGACGCGATCCCTGCGTCAGAACAACATCAGAGACATAGTTCTACAAAATCAGGGATTGCGTATGAAAAAACGAAGCCTGTTGGCGGTGCTGGTGCTACTGCTCGTACTGCTCGTCCCGTTATGGTTTGTGCTCGGTGGATCGACCGCAGCTGGTCAGGCTACGGGGACACGCATCGCGCAAATCGATAGCTCGGCGTACCCCGAGATAACGCTCTATGTTACGGTAGAAGATGCGAACAGCGTGCCGCAGAGCGGGCTTCGCAGCGCCGATTTCGCCGTGACCGAAGACGGCGTGCCGGTGACAATCACAGAGTTTGGCGGCGGTGGTAGCGCGAATATCAATACCGCGCTCGTGCTGGATGTGTCGGGCAGCATGGGCGAAGACGCCAAGCTGGAAGGTGCTCAAGCGGCGGCGCGCTCCTTCGTTGAGCTGATGCGACCCGGCGATGAGACCGCCCTGATCGCTTTTAGCGACGAGCCCGATCTTATCGAAGATTTCAGCGACGATAGTGCAGAGTTGCAAGACGAGATCGAAGGCCTCTATGCCGACGGCTCGACCGCGCTCTACGATAGCATTATCGCTGGTGTGGATGCATTGCGTAGCACCGAGGGGCGGCGCGCGCTGCTGTTGCTCACCGATGGGCGTGATATCCGCAGCACTACCAGCGACGAGCGAGCAAGTGAGGCCTCGCTCGATGAAGCCATTGCCTACGCCCAGCGTTATGAGCAGTCGATCTACGTCGTTGGCCTCGGCGAGCGCGATGGTGGCCAGGCCAGCGGTATCGACGAGCAGGTCTTGCAGCAGATCGCAGATGAAACCGGCGGCAGCTACTTCTACGCGCCGCGCGCCGCCGAACTCGCCACACTCTATGCCCGTATCGCCGGTGACATCCAGCGTGAGTACCAACTGACATACACCAGCCCGCGCCCTAACTACGACGGCACACGTCGTGATATTCAGGTGCTGGTCGGCGGAGCGGCGTCAACCGGTATCTACGCTGAGCGCCACCTGATTAACGTCACTTCGAACCCGCTCGTCGGCACCACCCTACTACTGCCGTTGCTTTTTCTGCTCTTGGCACCGCCGCTGGTGCGTAGGCGAAAGCAGACGCCAACACCCGCACCGCTACCAACCATTACGGAAGAGCCGACACGCTGCCTGGCCTGTAGCGCCACACTACGCCCAAGCGCGCGCTTCTGCAGCACGTGCGGGCACCCACAAAGGGTGCCCCAACACTTGTAAGACACGGTTTTAAAAAAGCCGTTGGTACTGATCAATGGTGGCGGTGCAGCTGCCACCACTGACCAGCACTAACCCTTGCCTGAACCAGGCGTTGGCCAGAACGGTCACGTACTGTCCAACCATGTCGAAGGGCGCAGCAGTATCCCTACTGCGCCCCACCAAGCAATGAACAAACTAACCCAATCTACTACAACGCAGCTGCTCGGCGCGCTCGGCGGCCTGCTCGGCT
>JAAUTF010000509.1 GCA_012031775.1 Candidatus Altimarinota bacterium
CGACGACGGCAGCTGCCGTCACCGACGTTCCGGCACCAACGAGTGCGCCTGCGGCGGATGCAACGACGTGTGCAGTTGGGGCGCGCTTGTTTGCGCACCCTATGCTCGCCTTTGGCCCCGTGTGCATTCCGCAGCAACCTGAGCGTGTGGCCGCGCTCGAACCAATGTCGTTCGACCTGCTGCTTGCGACCGGGCGTGTACCAGTGGCGGCGATCGGCTACATCGAGCCGGTGCTGGCGGAAAATACCCTGCGTTGGCTTATGACACGGCCGGCATCATTAACGTTGAGTATCCTGTCAATCTTGAGAAGCTGGCGACAGCGCAACCCGATCTGATCGTCGCGTTCGACTTCGACGTTGATGCCAATCAATACGAGAAATTGAGTGCTATCGCGCCAACCGTCGTCTTCAAAGGCGACTCCAGCGGACAGTGGCGGCGTGATGTGACCAATGTAGCCGAGGCGCTTGGCATGCAAGCCGAAGCAGCTAACCTATTTGCCGACTACGAAGCGCGCCTCGCAACCTTCCGCGCAACTGTTGGCACGCCCGCCGATATCGAGGTCTCGATTGTGCGGGTGCAACCCGATAACCAGGTGATGATGAACCTGGTCAACTCTTTTCCCAGCCAGGTGGTGGCCGACGCTGGTTTGGGCCGCCCTGCCTCGCAAAGCTACGACTCCGCCGAAGCCCAGCAGCGCTATCAATCGGATATCGGGGCGACGATCAGTTTGGAGCAGGTGGCCCTGGCCGATGGCGACCTGATCTTTGTGTGGGGCGCGCAGGCCAAGCGCAGCCGAGCTCGCCGCAGCCGAGGAGCGCTGGCAGGCCTTAAACGCCAATCCGGTCTGGGCGTCGCTGTCGGCGGTGCAGGCCGACAAGGTGCATCCGGGTCGGTAGCCATTGGGTGGGTTGGGCGTTCTACGCCGCCCACGGGGTGCTCGACGATCTCTATACCCACGTGGCGGGCGTCGACCCAGCAACGGTAGCACCCAATCCGCTGGCGCGTAGTGCCGCCGCATCACCGCCCGCTGCCGATCCCGCCGCTCCACGCACGATCAGCCACGCCCTTGGCGAAACCGAGGTGGTGGCCAACCCACAGAGCATCGTCGTCGTTGGCTACAACGAGGAGGTGCCTTATGGCCGTTGGAACGAAGGCTCGGCGCTAGCCGCCAACCTTATTTTATAGCGCTGGGCAGAAGCATTGAGCCATACGTCTGGGGTGTTGTGGCAGCTTCGCTGCCCACAACACCCCAAACAAAGCTCAATCGTTGTGCTCATCGCTGTAACGCATCAGATCGTGAATATCGTGGGCCACGTCTGCGAGGTCGTTGTTGTACTGATGCACAGTGTAGGCGTTGCCCAACGCCGCGCGCAGACTCGCAACGAGCATAGCATCCGTCGCGTAGGCATCGGCTCCGCCGTCGTGCAGAAAGAGCACTTGTGTCGTCATCAATGGGTTTTCGTCTGCAGTATCGCTATGCGGTGCTAACCCTGCCCGAAGCGCTCCAGGGTCGTGATGGTTTCGGTCGAGCCGTCGCTGTTGAGCCAGGCCGACAAGTTCAGCGGATGCAGTTGCTCCGGCGGCAGCGGCGAGACATAGGTGTAGTCAGCGGTGCGGCGGGCAAAATCGTCCCTGGCCGCCGCGCGTAACTCGGCATCGCTGAGCACGTCAAGCGCGGTTAAGGCGATCACATGGGCGGCGGACAGAGCGCCTTTCAGGCCGATCGACATACCAGCACACGCCGTCGCCGCCCAGGTGTGCAGCGAAACCCGTAGCGGCAGCGTCGGCATGGCTACGCCCATAGTCGGTGCGTTCCAGCTCACCTCGGCCACATCCGACGATCCCCCAAGCGTGGGCTCGGGCTGCAATGGCAACACCCGCGTTGTCAGACCCAATTCGGGCAGCCCCAACTCGCGCTGGCAGGCCGTAGCAAAGGCCTGTTCCTCGGTGCTCCAGTCAGGTGCTCCAACCTGTTCAAGATGGGCCTGCATTCGAGCGGCGAGCGGGGCGTTAGGCAATACGTCGTGAACGCCGTAGTAGTGATTAACCAGCGCTTCCGTCTGGGTGACGAGCGCCGCGCCCGCGGCTATCTGGCGAACCCAGTTACTCGTTGCCACCACGTGCTTGCGGTCGACATCGCGCACTTTGAGCCACATACGCGCGTAGTCGGTGACAACGTTGGGCGCGATGCCAGCTGCCTCGAACACATAATGGAGGCGAGCCGTCGGTTCAAGGTGTTCGCGCATCAGGTTCAGGCCATGCGCTGCCACCTCCAACGCGTGCAGCGCACTGCGCCCCTGCCACGGCTCGATGCCCGCGTGAGCCGATTTGCCGCGAAACTCGATCTTCAAGGAGTCATTGGCGGCCATTCGCACATTGATCACCGCAGCGATAGGCGCGGGATGCCAGTGAAAGCAGGCGTCGAGGTCGTTAAACAACCCCTCCGCGCGCCATATAGACTTTCGCGCCCTCGCTCTCTTCTGCTGCACAGCCATATACCCGCAGCGTCCCCGGGATGCCCTGTGCCGCCATCACCGCTTTGACGGTTAGCGCCGCCCCGACCAACCCCGCGCCAAGCACGTTATGGCCGCAGCCGTGGCCGCTGGTCTTACCGTCGGCGCGCGGCTCCCGACGCGGTACCGCAGCATTGCCCAGGTCGGGCAGCGCGTCGTACTCTGGCAGAAAGCCAACGATCGGCCACCTGAGCCTTGCGACCACTCGGCGACAAAGGCCGTCGGCACACCTGCCGTGCCGCTGCTGACAATGCTAAAGCCGGCTGTGCTGAGTTCACGCAGCACTACGCGAGCAGACTCCACCTCGTGCAAGCCGATCTCCGCCAGCTCCCAGACCTCTGCGCTGATACGCTCCACCGCCGGACGGACGGACTCCAGCACCTGAGCGACCTCGTGAGTGTCGTATGTGCTCGCCATAAATTCTCCTCGTACTGTGTTCAGCCATCGCTACTATCTGCTGCTGTCACCGGAACTGCGGGACGATTGGCCGACAGTTCTGGCCGCAGCGCATACCACACAATCGCGCTCGTGAAAAGGCAGAGTACCGCAGCCGTCAACAGTGCCGCCGTGATGCCAACGTTGTACGATTCGCGGTACAGACTGAGCAGCGTCAGCCGAGCGATCACTTGCGGATCACCCTCGACCACCGTGAAGCCATTCTGTAACACCACATTGAGTGCATCGAGCGCCCGATCTTGCTGTTCGCTGCTTAGCCCGATCTGGCTGATCCGACGCGCAAAGTCGCTCAGCCCCACCTGTTGCGCGACAGCACCTAGCAGCACCCCCGCCAACCCGCCGCCAACAAGCCCAGCGGCTTTGCTGATCCCGGAACTCACGCCGACTAGATCGCTCGGCAGAGTGCTGAGAAAGAAGTTGCTCCAGACGCTCGATGCCAACATATAGCCCACGCCAAACAGCGCCATGGCTGGCACCAGCAACAGATAGGGTGTCGTCGATCGTGCAAATGCAGACAGAACCATGGCCCCGGCCATGGCAATCAGGCTGAAGCAGACAACCACGCGTCGCGGTTGCTGGAAGGCCACCCGCGCAGACCAGGGGAAAACCAGCATAGTAGCCACAAGGATCGGTGCAAGAGCGAGACCACCAAGCAAGGGGTGGAACTGCTGAACCGTGGTGAAGAAGCCATACAGCCGCAGCGTATAGCCGATCAGCGCAAAGCTCAAGGTAGCCGACACCAGCAGCAACAGCGAAAGCAGGTGTCGCGGGGGTATATCGCGTTGCGTAAAGGCACTTCGCCAGAGCGTTAGGCGCGGCCAGCCGACAAGCAGCAGCAGGCCAAGCAAGCCAGCACCACCAGCGGCGAGTGTGCCCGGATTACGCCAGGTACCGCGCGTGCCCGCCACTGCCACACCAAAGATCAACAGCAGAAACACCAATGTCCAGGCGCTCGCAACCACCGCCTCGATACGGCTAAACCCGCCTGTCGCTCGGCTCTCCGGCAAATGCCGCCAGGCAAAGATCACGCCGACAAGCCCGGTGATAATCGGCAGCATCAATGCCCAGCGCCAACCAAATAGCGCCTCGACCGGGATGGCCACCAGGCTAGCGGCGCTGCCGAGAGCGGTGCTGAGCGTGTAGATCAGCAAGGCGGTCGAGCGCTCGCGCTCGGCAAAGGTTACACGGATCAGGCCCAGAGTAAGTGGGAATACCAGTGCCCCCATCACGCCCATCACGGCTCTGACGCCGACTAGTGTCGGCAAGTCGGGCCAGCAGCGAGAGCAGATTCCCGGCGACAAAGCCTCCGGCACCGATGAGGAAGATCCGCCGCCGCCCGACAAGATCGCCCAGTACCCCACCTGCCAACTGGCAGGCGACGAAAAAACACTACCCCAAGATTGGTGAGAATCTGATAATCGCGCCACGCCGTCCCGAAAGCCGATGCGGGAATGTTGAGCCCGATTACCCATAGCCGTGGCTCGGCGAGCTTAGCAAAGCCCACCAGGCAACAGGCGGCAAGGATCCACCATCGGGCCGGATGCGTATAGTTGAGGGACAAAGCTACGCCGACAGAAGCCTCCAACTCACCCATGCGTGGGGCCGTCATCGGTGTGCGCTCCTTGCCTATGGCCTATTGGCTTGAACACCCATAGTGTAGCACGACTTGTGCGGCAGCACCTCACACGAATGAGCATTGCTGAGCAACTCTGTCGCACAAGGCTGCGAATTGCCGTGCTACCTCAACAGCTCGTGCGCCGCACGCTCTCCGCTTGCAAGCGCACCATGAACGGTCTGCGGGTTAGTCTCGTGAGCGGTCGCCTCGCCGGCGAAAAAGAGCGCCTCACCCTCCGGCGCAGCCAGCGCCAACCGCGCCGCCGCTGTACC
>JAAUTF010000510.1 GCA_012031775.1 Candidatus Altimarinota bacterium
CCCCTCCAATCCAGCGTGATGCTGTACTCCCAGGTTTCGAATAAAAAAACGTGTATTGACCAGCACTGGAGCGCCGGTCAATACACGCTATAGTAGCACACCTACGTTCATTCGGCAACTTGACGCTACGCGTCGTAGTACATCGCATACTCGAAGGGATGCGGGCGCAACGCAAGCGAGACGGCTCGGCGCGTTTGGTAGCGATGAAGGCTTCGAGCAGATCGCTCGTGAAGACATCGCCCTTAAGCAAGAAATTATGGTCGGCTTCGAGCGCATCGAGCGCCTCGCTCAGCGAGCCGGGCGTGCCACGAATATCGCCCTTCTCCTCTGGCGACAGCTCGTAAATATCGACATCGAGCGGCGGCGGCGGCTCGATCTTGTTCTGGACACCATCGAGGCCAGCCATCATCATCGCGGCAAACGCGAGGTATGGATTGCACATCGCATCAGGCGCGCGGAACTCGATGCGGCGTGACTCGGCGAAGAGGAATAGGTCGGGATGCGAATAGCCGCAGAGCGATTACGCATCGAGTAGACCAGATTGATCGGGGCCTCGAAACCAGGCACCAGACGGCGATAGCTATTCGTCGTCGGCGCACAGATCGCCAGCAGCGCCGGTGCGTGCTTAAGAATACCACCGATGTAGTATTGAGCTGTCTTCGAGAGCAGCGCATACTGCGTTTCGTCGAAGAAGAGCGGCTCGCCGTCCTTCCAGAGGCTCTGGTGGCAGTGCATACCCGAGCCATTATCGCCAAAAATCGGCTTCGGCATAAAGGTCGCGCTGTAGCCATGAGCGCGCGCAACCGTGCGCACCACATATTTATACTTCTGCAACTTATCCGCCATAGCAACCAGCGAGTCGAAGCGCATATCGATTTCGCACTGGCCGGCGGTCGCTACCTCATGGTGATGCAACTCGATATCGATGCCGATATCAGCCATTTTCAGGATCATCTCCGAGCGGATATCTTGCAATGTATCGGTCGGCGGCACTGGGAAGTAGCCTTCTTTATGCCGAATGCGATAACCTTTGTTACCGCCCTCAACGGTAGCCCCCGTGTTCCAGGCCGCCTCGGGGCTATCGATGTAATAATAGCCGTGATTGGCCCCCTGGCTGAAGCGCACATCGCTGAAGAGGAAGAACTCGGCCTCGGGACCAAAGTAAGCAGTGTCGGCGATGCCTGTTGTCTTCAGATAGGTCTCAGCCTTCTTCGCCACCGTGCGTGGATCGCGCGAGTACGGCTTGCGCTCCAATGGGTCGATGATGTCGCAGATCAACACCAGCGTGGGCACCGAACAGGCCGGGTCGACAAAGGCCGACGCAGGATCAGGGATCATCAACATGTCGCTCTCGTTGATCACCTGAAAGCCCTTGATCGAAGAGCCATCGAAGCCAAGCCCTTCGACCATCATGTCTTCGGTCAAGCGCGACGCCGGCAGCGAATAGTGTTGCCAGCCACCGAAAAGATCGGTGAACCGCGTGTCGACGATCTGGATACCCTTTTCTTTGATCAGATCAAGTACGCCTTTTGCGTCCATCGCCATACGACTATCCTCCTTAAAACAGAACGAACGTGGTCCTGGGGCTTACATACCGCTTGATACACGAAAACACGCCGCGATCGGTCTAGACCGTACGCGACGTGGGCAGTAGCTGTGACCTTGTCAAAGACGATCGTGTCGAACCGCTGCTCCTTCGCAAGGTCGAGCACATCGTGAGCTGGGTGAGCCACGATGAGTTGGCCTCCTGGCCTGATAACGATTGTGATTACGTGTACTACGAGAGCATACTATGGGATCATCAAGTCGGCTACGGTGTGAATATACTAACCTCAGTGGCACCGTATTGGATATTTTGAACAAGGGCGATACGATTTGCTCGCACCCGGTGATTATGCTATAATCCGCGATGGTTAGCACCGGCTGGCAGGGGGTTATACTCCCTGCCAGATTCTGTGTCAGGCAGAGGCGAAGAAGAGCGCCGCGTGCGCGTGAAGCGGCGCAGAAAAGCTTCGATCATTCATTTAAAAAAGCGTTGGGAAAGGAGCGACGCCACATGTCGCAGCAAGTTCTTGAAGAAGTAGCCAAGCGCTACTACAAAGTCACTACTCCTGAATTTCGGGTCGGCGATACCGTGCGCGTTGGCGTGCGCGTCGTCGAGGGCAGCCGCGAGCGTGTGCAGGAGTTCGAGGGTGTTGTGATCCGGCGTCGCGCAGGCGGGATCAACGAGAACTTCACCGTTCGACGTATCGCCTCGCACGGTATCGGTGTGGAGCGCACCTTTTTGCTGCACGCACCACGGCTCGATAGCATCAAGGTTATCCGCCAGGGCAAGGTACGCCGTGCCAAACTCTACTACCTGCGTGGGCGCACGGGCAAAGCCGCCCGTATCAAAGAGCGCCGCGCGCCGATCGTCGTCAATACGCCGGTTGTGCAAGCACCCGTTGTTGACACCGCTCCTATCATCGATACCACACCGCTGGAGACACCGATTGTCGATACCACACCGGTAGAGACGCCGGTTGTCGCGACAACAGCCGATGTGGCCGATGAGACGAAGCGCCAGAAAGACGACGAGTAACGCGCACGATGCAGCGCACATCTGCTGCGAGTTTGTACCCGCTGTGGTTCTATCCTATGGCTCGTCTAGCTTGGGCTGCAAAAGGGCGAGTTGGCGTGACGCTAACTCGCCCTTTTGCTTGCGTCGCTGAGTGCATCGTTAATACAGCTGTTTTTGAAACCTGATGCAATCCGTGCGTGCTCTCTATCGCCGCTTCGTCCGCTGGGCCTTCACCCGTTTCTATCGGGAGTTCGCCTGGACTTATGATACGATTGCCTGGCTTGTCTCAGCGGGGCTCTGGCGGCAGTGGGTGCTGAGCGCGCTGCCCGATGTGCACGGGCGTGTGCTTGAGATCGGGTTCGGCAGCGGTTACGCCCAACTTGCATTAGCAGCTCAGGGGCGGCCCGCGATAGGCATCGACGCATCGCCACAAATGGTCGCCCTGACGGCACGGCGCTTACGGCGCAGCCGCCACCTTCCGCAACTTTGTCGCAGCATCGCCCAGCAGCTCCCCTTCGCTACAGCCAGCTTCGAGAGCGTGCTGGCTACGTTCCCCGCCGAATATATCCTTCACCCAGCCACCGCTGCCGAAATACGCCGCGTGCTCGCGCCAGGAGGGCGGCTGCTCATCGTAGACGGCGCACAGTTCACCCACGATGGCACCTACGAGCGGCTAAGCGATCTAGCCTTTCGGGCAACTCTGCAGAGCAGCGTGCGCGCCGACGACATCGCCTTCCCCTACTTGCACAGCTTCGTCAGCATCGGTTTCCATTTCAACACTAGCTGGCGCGTCGTTGGCCCCAGCCGCGTGATGGTGATTCACGGCTATGTCGCCGAGCACTGAGTTCGAACGAGCACTGCACGTCGCTGGCTACAGCTGCATCGCCGGTATCGATGAAGCCGGGCGCGGCTGCTGGGCCGGGCCGGTTGTCGCCGCTGCTGTTGTATTAACGCCTGCGGTAGTCGCCGCGCCAAGCCTCCTTGCCGGTGTCGACGACTCAAAACAGCTCTCGCGTATAGCGCGCGAAACGCAGGCGGCGCAGATCAGCGCCAGCGCCGGGGCCAGCGCCGTCGGCGTGGTGCCTGCGTTTATGATCGACGCCTATGGCATTCTGCCCGCCACACGCCTGGCAATGCTGATAGCGCTCCTTAGCCTGCCGTGCGCGCCGGATGCCCTGCTCATCGATGCTGTCACCTTACCGGGCGTGCGTGTTACGCAGCAAGCGCTTATCCGCGGCGACAGTCGTTCGCTCTCGATCGCCGCCGCATCGATTCTCGCCAAAGTGCATCGCGATCGCCTTATGCGCCAGGCTGATCAGCTTTACCCCGGCTACGGTTTCGGTCGCCACAAAGGGTACGGCACCGACGCCCACCAGCGGGCGCTCACAGCGCTCGGCCCCTGCCCGATCCACCGGCGCACCTTTCAGCCGCTGCTGCGGTATACTAGAGTAAGAATCGAGAACCAAGCACCAGAGAACCGTGAAACTGAAGCATCCTGATACACTCGCGTTTCTACATGCTGAGTTCTTATCCTGGCTTCAGCAATCGGGAGAACCCTATGCCTATCGATACTTCATTAGATGAGCTTGTTAACCAGTTAACACGGGTGAAACTACGGCCACCGGAGCGACTGGTGAAACACATTTTAGATCACGGGGACGCAGCGCGTGAACCACTGCTGGCGCTGGCTACCGACTTCAATCTGTTTGATGAGCACCTGATAGCGCAGCGTCTCGGCCCACTACACGCCTTACGATTGCTCGGCGAACTGGCCGGCCCGGCAAACGTCGCGCCGCTGCTTAATGTGTTGCCAGTGCCGATCTACGATGAAGAGGACAGCGATGTGGCGACTGCGCTATGGGCGCGCGAGGTGATGCAGATTATCGGGCGCGGCGGCAGCGCGGTTGTACCTGCGCTCTGGGAGTACGCTGACGACGAGGCGAACAGTGATAACGGGCGCGCCGCCGCACTTGGGTCGCTGCCTTTCGCGATTGCGATGGCTGGCGAAGGCCGCGAAGAGGTGCTTGTGGAGATACGCCGCCGCCTCGAAAACGAAACCTCGCCGATGATCAACGCGGCGCTTGTTCGTGTGCTCGCCTTCCTCGGCGATGGCGCAAGCTATCGTCAGGTGATGGACGCCTATCGCGCCGGGCGCATCGATCAATATATTATGCCCGCCGCGCAGGCTCGTCAGCTCTTGCTCTCAAAAGGGGCAGAAGAGCTAGCCTGTGTACGCCACCAGCTATGGGAGCGCTACGACGAGCATGGGGCCGACCGAGGCCGATA
>JAAUTF010000511.1 GCA_012031775.1 Candidatus Altimarinota bacterium
GGTGCGGCGGGGGCTTATGGTGGTGCTGCTGGTGGGGTTGCTGGTGGGCGGGGTGAACGCAGTGCAAACGCTGGCGCTAGCGCTTAACCCGGCGCGCGAGATCGCCCAGCAGCGGTCTGCCATCACCACATCGCGCACGGAGACGGCTAGCGCTTTTGCCGAACCCGATCTGCGGCGCATCGTCAGCGATGTCTTCGCGCTAGCCGAGGCGCAGCTCGCCGTTTACGAGCAGGTGGTCGCTCAGCCAGCGCTGTTACCGCCGCTTGCCGGTGCGATCAGTAGCATGCTGCGTATGTTTGTCGCAACTCCGCTGACGTATCTGGCTGGTCTGTTGATCACAGTGGCGTTCACACATCTGGCGGCGCGCCAACTCGGCGGCCAGGGCTCACTACAGCAAATGCTCGGCCTCGCGGCGCTCTCGGTGGCACCACATGCGCTCGACGCGCTCAGCTTCATCGGTGGTATCGGTCCGCTGATCAGCTGGGTGGCCTGGGGCTGGGGGTTGATGGTCTTGATCTACGCTACCAGCATCGCTCATAAGATCGACGCCGGGCGCGCTACACTCGCCGTGCTGCTCTACCCGATCGTCGGTTTCATCCTCGCCATTATCGGTTTTTGCTTGCTGACGTTTTTTGCCAGCGCGCTAGGGGCGGTGTTGGGGTGAGAATTCAGGATTCAGGAGTCAGGAGTCAGGAGTCAGGAGTCAGGAGTCAGGATTCAGAAGATCGCACAGCCGACGCCGTGCTGTCAGGTTTCTTGACGTAGCGTGCCTGGCCTCCTGACTTCTGACTCCTGACCACTGACTTCTGACTTCTCCCCGATCAACAGTCCAAAATCTTTGGTAATGTGCAGCACGTCTGTTTGCGCCATTTCGGCGGCGACGTACTGCTCAAAGGCGGCGAGCATATCGCCAACCAGCAACCCGGCGCTGTCCATCGAGCGCACATAGCCCACCAATGGGGCAACCTCCGTCACCACAAGCCCATCGTCGTAGCGCGTACAACTCACCGCGTCGAAATAGGCGCGTAGCTCATGCTCGCCCTCCTCAAGCTTAAAAGGGTTGACACTACCGCTCCAGCGTTGCAAGCGCGTATCGAAGCGCTGCAGCAGTGCGTCGAGTTCTTGTATGTGGCGCAGGCCAGTGGTAGCAGCGTAGAGGCGACCGCGCGGCTTCAGCACGCGGCAGATCTCGGCGTAGGCGCGCGGGCGCTCAGGCACATGGTAGAGCATAAAATTGGCGACCACCGCGTCGAAAGCGGCGTCGGCAAAGGGCAACTGTTGCACATCGCAAGTTGCAAAGCTGAACTGTGTGGCCCCAACAAGGTTCTGGCGCGCTGAGGTCAGCATGCCGTGCGACAAATCACTCAGTATAATCTGCCAACTCCGCGACATACGCGTCATATTCAGCTGCCACAGCGCCCCGGTGCCCGCGCCGACCTCAAGGATCTGCGCCGGTTCTGGTAGCGCAAATTGGTCGAAGAGCCAGGGGAAGAGGCCGTAGCTATTCGTGGCAAAGCGCTCGTGGAAGCTGCCACGCGTCTTCAGGTTTTTGTCGTCGCGGTACTGCTCGCCAACGAGATACTGTTTATCGGTGAGTGACATGGAAGCTCCACTTTCGTTGGTGACGGACGCGTAAGAGCGGAGCATTCTTGTCTCTACGCGGTGATCTCCCAATCTTCAAGGCGCAACCCGCTTACACGGCTGAACTCACGCGTATTGTGAGTCACAACTGTAAGATCGCTCGCAAGCGCGATCGCGGCAATCAATGTGTCGTACGGCCCGATACGCTGGCCCAGCTTTGCTAGCTCGGCGTCGATACGCCCGGCGCGGCGATCTCAGCAGCGACACTATCGAGCGCGAGCACGGTAAAACGGCTGGTGAACGCCGTAATCTGGGCGAGATTTTCCGACACCCGCGCGCTGAGGTGCGCCGCACGGCAGAGTTCAACAATGCTGATGGCGTTGAGAGCAATGTCATCAGGCGGTGTCGATAGAATTTTCTTCGCAACCAACCCGAGCGGCGTGCGTAAGTAGGCAATACAGGTGTTGCTATCCAGAAGATACTTCATTCTAGTGGCTCACGTACTTCATATTCGCCTTGCGGATGCCGAATAAAAGTTGGGTCGTCAATCGATCCCGCTATTTTTGAGAACCCCGGCAGCCAGCCATGGGCCACGGCGATGCGCTCCAGCTCGGCGCGGCGCTGTTTGTCGAGCATAAATTCTACAAAATGTTCGACTTCGCGCCGTAGATCGGGCTCAAGCTCGCGGATCTTCTCTTCTAAGCTCATCGCTGGTGCTTGTGTTGTCATGGCCTCGCTCCGCTAAAGGTGAAATAATGAGGTCAGGGTTTGCAGTGTTACTGCGCACCCCCACTCTGCTTATTCTACACCTCAAATTTATAGCCCACGCCCCAGACGGTCTGGATAAAACGCGGCTGTGTGGGGTCAGCCTCGATCTTCTCGCGCAGCCGCCGGATATGCACAGTGACGGTGCTGGCGTCGCTGACGAAGTTGTAGCCCCAGACCTGATCGAGCAATTGTTCGCGGGTGAAGACCTGGCCAGGGCGGCGGGCGAAGAAAAGCAGCAGATCGAACTCGCGCGCCGTGAGCGTAAGCACTCTGCCATCGATGCTGGCGCTGTGCGCCCCCTGGTCGATGCGTAGCGGCCCGACGAGCACCGGTTTGCTGCTCGGCTCCGGCATGCCTATAGCCTGGGTGCGACGCAGCACCGCTTTGACGCGCGCCACCACCTCGCGCGGCGAGAAGGGCTTTGTCACATAGTCATCGGCACCGAGCTCTAGGCCAACGATACGGTCGGCCTCTTCGCCGCGCGCAGTCAGAAAGATCACCGGCAGCGCACCGCCCTCGCGCACTTTGCGCAGAATTTCAAAACCATCAACCCCCGGCAGCATCAGATCGAGCACAATCAGGTCGGGGCGCTGCTGAGCAACGGCGATCAAAGCGGCCTTGCCTTCGCCAGCGCTGCTCACAACAAAACCCTCACGCTCGAGGTAGAGCTGCACGACCTCGCGAATAGTCGGCTCGTCGTCGACGACCAGGATGCGCTCGTTGGCCATAGTTCGCCCTTCATAGCATAGTCAAGAACAGAAACAACCGCTCTGTGCTCTCTTATTTTTTCGCCCCCTGCTGCGCCACAAACGCCGCACCTTTCCCAACACTGGTATTAACTGCCACGCCAGCAGCGCAGAGCGGGCACTCTTCGGGCGCAAAGCTTTCGAGCGGCACACTAGTGAGCGCAAAGAGCTGCGGCGCGCCCAGCGTCGCTGCCGTCACTGCGCCACGGTTGCAGAGCGCGGCCACACCGACGACGCTGCCGCCCTGGCGCTCGACGGCTTCCACTACTTGCCGTGCCGAGCCGCCGGTGGTCAAAATATCCTCAACGATCAGCACGCGCCTATCGACGAGCAGTGCATCGTAGCCCCGCCGAAACTCGCGCCCCTTGGCACCGTCGATCGTCGCTTCCTCAGCGTAGATCGCCAACACCTCGCGGCCAAGCAGCGCGCTGAGATGGTGCGCCGTCCACTGCGCCATAATCACCCCGCCCACCGTCGGCCCGGCGACAAGCTCAACCGCAGACGTGCGAAAGTGCGCAGCGAGCACGGCACAGGCTGCACTGATCGCCGCCGTATGCGGGTAGAGCGCATCTTTATTGACGTAGCTGCTGCCATGACGGCCCGAGGTATAAACAACATGGCTGCCGGTGATAAGCGCACCGACGCGCTGAAGAATGCTGAGGGTATCTTCCATATGCGTCGTTTACTGTTCAGCCCGTTCACGCGCGTCGAACGGGTATCACATAGCCGTCTCCAACTCGCGCAAGATCCGCCGCGCGGCCTCGGCGGGGCCGCCTATCTCAACGGGCGGTGCGGTAATCGGTCGTCCGATCACCAGGTAGTCGCTGCCGACGCGCAGCGCCTCAGTCGGTGTCATCACGCGGCGTTGATCGTCGCTGGTCGCCCAACTTGGCCGCACACCCGGAGTGACAATGGTCAACTCATCGCCACAGGCCGCCCGAATCGCCGCAACTTCCAGCGGCGAGGCGACGACCCCGCCTAGCCCGGCGCGCTGAGCGATGCGCGCCAGATGCACCACGTGGGTTTCCACGTTGCCAGGCACACGCAAGTCCTCGTTCAGCGTTACCTCATCGGTGCTGGTCAACACCGTTACCCCGAGCAGCAGCGGCGGCAGCAGTCCGGCATTGCGCACTGCCCCGGCAGCCGCAGCGAGCATCGCGCTCCCGCCATCGGTGTGCAGCGTCAGCATACGCACACTGGCACCCATCGTCGTCGCGACCACACGTACCGCGCTAGCCACGGTATTCGGAATATCTTTAAACTTGAGATCGAGAAAAATAGCACCACCTGCGCCGCTGATCGCGGCGACAACCATCGGGACACCGACGCTCGTGCAGAGTTCAAGGCCGACTTTGAAGCCGCCGACGTGGCCGCGCAACGCGTGAACCAAGGCTAGCGCCTCATCGAGCGCTGGCACATCGAGCGCCACCAGTATACGATCGCGGGGCGAGAGCAGTGTTTTTGTCATACAGAAGCCGTTTTTGCGGAGCATCGGGTGCGAAGCGTACAGTGTGACATACACAGCCCCTCATCACGCTTCACGCCCATACGAGCTAATCAAGTGTTACCGCCTTACTTACACGTTGCGAGCGCGTAAGCAAACCTCGGTTGATACGGCGTGGCACCAGTGGCCCCTCGTAAACCAGGCCCGTGTAGAGCTGCACCAGGCTCGCACCGGCATCGAGCATACGGGCTGCGTCATCGGCGTCGAAGATACCACCGACGCCCACGATCGGC
>JAAUTF010000512.1 GCA_012031775.1 Candidatus Altimarinota bacterium
TAAGCGACATCGTCGCCGGTGGCGAAGGCGCAGGCGGCCTCTTCGCTGAAGGTTCCTGCCGGGCCAAGATAGGCGATGGTTTGCATAGTTATGTTGTGCTATATGCAGCGCAAGCGCCGCGCACAGCACAAGTCCTAATGGCTGGGACCGAAGAGATCGTGCGGCAGGCCAGCGGGGTCGCTCGCGTAGCCGGCGGCATAGGCGGCGGCCTCGGCCTTGATACGCTCTTTGCGCGCGGCGAGCATTTTGTTCAACGCGCCCATATAAGCCTCGGCGGCGGCGACGATCGTATCGGTGTTAACGCCGTAGCCCGAGTAGATGCCCTGCTCCTGGCGCCGACCGGTGAGGCTAGTTGTCGTGCTAGCGTTCGTGTCGGTCGTCGGCGCGCCCTGCTCGCGGATGCGAACCGTGACCTCGGCTACGGCATCAAGGCCCTCGGTGATCGCGTTGATGGCGAACTCGGTCAGCTCGTTGGGGCGCTGGATCAAGCGGTTGATCGCCTGATAAATCGCATCGACCGGACCGGTGCCCTGGGCGCTATCGGTCTGGATCTGGCCATCGGGGCCGAGCAGCCGCACGGTGGCGGTGGGAATCATGCCGCTGCCCGAGGTGTACTGCACGTGCTCAAGCTTATAAAGCTCGTGGCTGTGCTGGCGCTCGCCAGCGATCAGCGCCTCGATATCGCCGCTGGCGAAGCGGCGATGGCCGCCCGGCGTCATATAGACAGGAATAGCGCCAGCATCGGCCCAGCGCCGCAGGGTGGTGGCGTGAACGCCAAGGCGTTTGCTGGCCTCGGCGAGCGAGAGATGAATGGTTTCGTGCGGTTCTGACATTAGGCAAATCTATACAAATCTAATCAAACTCTTGTCATTATAGAAGTTGCCATTACCGCTGTCAAAGAATATCCGCGTCCGCAAATGAAACACTGCCGCCTGTATAGCAGGGCGATTGCCACATTGCCGCCAGCGTGGGCTTAGGTGGCGTGCCACCCCAAGCCTAGTTGTTGTGTGATTTTTGGCGCGACGTCGCCAAAATCACACAACAACCGGGGTAGGGCGCAGCCCGAGGACTTTGCTCACGCCCTGCCGATGTAGGCTTGTTATTGACAGGCCGCAGGCCTTCATGTATAGTGGGCGTGTAAACGATAAAACCCATCCATTGTTTAATTAAATCACAGGTTTCTAGCCACTATTCAGGCGAAGTGGCTGACAATATTCGCGGTATATAGTTTACGCTGGAGAGCGGGGCGACTATGAACCACCCACGATGGCGGGCAAGGGGCGTGCTTGTACTGCTGGCATTGCTGCTGCTGAGTGTCTCACCGGCACGTGTTATTCAAGCGCAAGACAAGATCTATTTCCCGCAGACGGGGCATTATCTCGGCGGGGCTTTCCGCTCGTTCTGGGAGCGCAACGGCCAACTGCGCATTTTTGGCTACCCTGATCACCCGATGAGTATGTGCGCAATAGCGATGGCCGTGTGGTGCAGTACTTCGAGCGGGCGCGCTTCGAGCTGACGGTGGCGAACAATCAGGCGGTGGTGCAGCTCGGCCTGATCGGTCGCGAGTACATGGACGCGGTGGGGCTGGGCTTTCCACGTGTTGGCCCGGTGCCAAACACGCCGACGCGCCGTTACTTCCCCGAGACCGGCCATACGATCCAGGGCGAGTTCAAGAATTTTTGGGAGCGCAACGGCGGCTTGAATATCTTCGGCTTCCCACTGAGTGAAGAGGTGCGCCAGCAGCTCAGCGATGGCGCACGTACACCGTGCAATACTTTGAGCGCGCCCGCTTCGAGCTGCGTGGCAACAACACGGTTACGCTCGGATTGCTCGGCGATCTGCTCGCACCCTGCCAACGCCGCCCCGGTCGCCCGCCGAACGCGCCGCCCACTGGCCCGGTGCCCGAGGGTAACCCGAGCGAGTGCAACAGCATTCCAAATGCGGTCGCGACGGGCCGCGTCTTCCCTGAGGTCAGCGCGCCTGGTACAACACTGGGCTTCGAGGCGCGCAACTATGTCGCGGGCGAGCTGGTGGCACTGTGGATCAATCTGCCGAACGGCACGGTGCGCGCGTTACCGTACCAGGCGGTGGTGGAGAGCGATGGCGGTGTGTTGATCGGCTTCCGCACCCTTGCGACCGACCCGCCTGGCCAGTATAGTCTGGTTGGCCAGGGGGTAAAATCGGGCCGCATTGTGCTCGCGCCGTTCCGCTTGCAATAGCTGTGTAAAAAAGTTGTGGTGTTGCCGTGCTAGTGGCTTCGCCACTAGCACGGCAACACCACCCTTTTGTTGCGCCTGGCTTCGCCAGCAATACAATAGAAGTAATGAGTAATTATCACGAATCGAACCGCCGCTCGTGGAACGCAGCGGTTCCAGCACATCAAAGCCACCAGGGCGACCTGGCGGCTTTTTTACGGGCCGGCGGCAGCACGCTTTTCCCCGAAGAGCTGGCCTTGCTCGGCGATGTGTGCGGCAAGCGCCTTTTGCATCTGCTCTGCAACAACGGCCAGGATACGTTGAGCCTGGCGGCGCGCGGCGCGCAGTGCCTGGGCGTGGATATTAGCGATGCCGCGATCGCCATAGCGCAGCAGCTTAGCCAGCAGAGCGGCATCGCCGCCGCTTTTGAGCGCGCCGAGGTGTGCGAGTGGCTGGCGCAGTATGCCGCGCGCCGTTCGAATTAGCCTATGCCGCCTACGGCGTGATCTGCTGGTTGCCCGATCTCGCGCACTGGGCGCGCGGCCTCGCGCAGGTGCTAGCTCCCGACGTCGTTTCGTGCTTGTCGAGTTCCACCCGCTCTCGAATATGTTTAACAGTCAATGGCAGTTAAAGCACGATTACCCGCAGCAGGGTGCGCTGCTGGAGCTTCCTGGTGTTGGTGATTATGTCGGTACAGCGCAGGGTGGCCTGAGTCCGGCCGGCTTTGAGCACGGCATGGCAGCCTTCGTCAACCCCGAGCCCTGCTATCTTTACCGCTGGGGTTTGGCCGAGGTTGTCAGCGCGCTGCTCGGAGCGGGGTTCCAGCTTGAGGCGCTGCACGAGTACCTGTATGTTAATGGCGAACAGCCCTTCGCTGCCATGCGCCCCCTGCCCGGGCGGCGCTACACTGCGCCAGCCGCTGTGCCCGCTGTGCCGCTGATGTATGCGCTCAGCGCACGCCGCTTGTAGCGTAGAATTCAGGACTCAGCACTCAGGATTGAGTAGTTCGGGCCGATGCTCGGTTGCTCAACAGTTAACGCCCTGAAACACGTGGAGCTTCTGAATGCTGCATCCTGAATTCTTATGTAGATCTCGATGACGAAGCCCTTTGTCACCCTGAGTTATGCGCAAACCTTAGACGGTCGACTGGCGACGCGCAGCGGCAGCTCGCAGTGGATTGGCGGCCCTGAGTCGCTTGTGCTCGCACATCGGCTGCGCGCCAGCCACGACGCGATTATGGTCGGCAGCGGCACCCTGCGCCATGACAACCCGCGGCTCACCGTGCGCTTGGTACCTGGCAGCGATCCGCTCCGCGTCGTGGTCGATAGCGGGCTTACAATCGGCGACGATGCGGCAGTTTTACGCGACGGGGCCGCTCGTGGAACGGTGCTGGCGACAACCGCACGTGCGCCGGTCGAGCGGCGTACACAGCTTGAAGCGCTCGGCGCAACGGTGCTGGTGCTGCCAGAAAAGGCAGGCGGTGTGGATCTGCAGGTGTTGCTGGCGACGCTGAGCGCGCGCGGCGTCGCATCTCTTATGGTCGAGGGCGGCGCGCGCTTGCTGACCGCGCTCTTGCACGAAAGGCTCGCCGACCGTCTGGTTGTTTGTATTGCGCCCAAAATGTTGGGCAGCGGCATTGAAGCCATCGGCGATCTCGGCATCGATCGACTGCCGGATGCGATCGCCTTGCACGCCACCAGTTGGACACCTTGTGGCTCCGACATGGTGCTCGACGCACGGCTGGCCTATGCAGAGGGGGGTAGCATGCTGTGCGCTTAGACAAGGTTGCAAAAAAGCCGTTGGTGCTGGTCAAGAATGGTGGTGAAGTCGCCACCCCCCACCAGCACCAACCCGTTCCTGAACCTGGCGTTCGCCAGAACGGTCATGTCCTGGCGAACCTTGTCTTACGACGCATTTCGCGAGAGGAACTGGTATGGCGCACGCACACGCGATCTGGTTCAGCGCACCACGGCAGATCGAACTGCGCGAAGAAGTATTAGTTGCGCCGGGGCCGGGCGAAATCCAGGTGCAGGCTGTCGCCTCGGCGATCAGCCACGGCACCGAAATGCTGGTCTATCACGGCGAGGTCGACGCGAAACTGGCGCTCGATCTACCGACACTAGCGGGCGATTTCGCCTTCCCGATTAAATATGGCTACGCCTCGGTGGGCAGGGTTGCGGCGATCGGCCAAGGGGTGACTCAGCTAGCTATTGGCGATCTGGTGTTCTGCCTGCACCCGCACCAGTCACAGTACAATGCTCCAGTGGGCCTGGCGCGCAAGCTGCCGCGCGCTATCGATCCAGAGCTTGGCGCGTTCTACGCGAACCTGGAAACGGCGCTGAATATTGTCCACGATACGCCGTTGCACCTCGGCGAAAGCGTATTGCTCTGCGGAGCGGGCGTGGTGGGGCTGCTGACACTGCAGTTGTTGAAGCGCTGCGGGGCACAGGTGCTGGTGGTAGAGCCGCAAGCGGCGCGGCGCGCGCTGGCCCTTGCGCTCGGTGCCGATGCCGTGATCGGAGTAGATCTCCAGGAGCAGGGAATGTGGGATCGCAGCGTCGACAATGTGGATCTTTTTTGACACCCGCTTCGAGGGCTTCCAAGGCGGCTTCCACCTT
>JAAUTF010000513.1 GCA_012031775.1 Candidatus Altimarinota bacterium
TGCGGCGTGATGGCCACGCCGCAGTCGGCGGCGACCGCCACCAACTGCTCCATGCGGGCGTTCGGCTCGGCCAACCAGCCCAGCACCACGGTTTGCACAAACTGCGCGCCGGACATGCGGCGCTGGCGCAGGTGAAAGCCCGTGGCACGGGCAGCATCCTGGGCGGTGGCGGTCAAGAGAGTCTGCATGGCCTCGGCGATCTGTGGTATGCTCGGCATCGGACGCTCCTGTTGGTCGGTGGTTGATGTGGTAATCGCTACCATACCACAGGTGCGTCCTTTCCTTAACTTGATACGTATGGGGTGTTCGCCCCAAGCAGCGTCGCCACTTTTCTGAGAAACGCCCAGACACCGGCAGTCGGTTGCCCGCGACGCCGCCGGCCAGCGCACGACTCGCAGCCTCACGCCGCTCCTTCGATCACCTCCGGGGCGACCAGTGTGAACCCCAATTTGGCGGCGCACTTCCGCAAGGCCTGCACATCGCGTTCCTGCTGCTTGCGGGCGAACTCGTCCGCGCCCATGTCCTCAGAGGCCACCCCGATATTTCAACAGGTGATACACCGTGCGGGCAATCTTGTGTGCCGCGGCGACCTGGGCAAAGAGCGGCCCTGCTTGTGCGCGTTTGCGCCGGTAATACGCGCCAAATGCACTCGCACTTCGTGCCACAGCGGTTGCGGCTTGGCGAAAGGCCTGGCCGGCCCGGTTCCGGCTCGGGAGCGTCCGTGAGCGGAGCACCTTGTCGCCGGAAATGTCATTGCGTGGTGCCAACCCTAACCACGCCGTGAACTGTTTCTCCGTCGCCCACTTGCTCATATCGGTGCCGATTTCCGACAGAATGCGTTGCGCCAAGTTCGGGCCAAGGCCATCGACGGCGGCCAAATCAACGCCCGTCAAGCGGATAATTGAGGCCCGTACGTCGAAGGCGGGCTCATTTTTTCGCTTCTTCCGGCGCTGCGCAGGCGCGTGGCTGGGTGTATCCGCCGCAGTCGGCTCCCAGCGCGGCTTCATGACCCCGTAGTGCCGCTCAATCTGCACATCGCACGCGGCCACTTGCTCGGTATAGAAGTCGTACAACGCGACGGCCTGCGTTAACGCAAACAGATGCTCTTCTTTCCATGTGCCCGTCAGCGCTTTGGCGATCGTCTCTTCGGAGGACTTACAACGCACATTGCGGAACTGCGCCAGCTTCACGCTGTCGCGTTCTCCGGCGATAATAGCGCGAACGCTCGCCATCCCGGTTTCCCCAGTGATATCGGCGACGACCTGGGGCAAGAGCAGGTTCATCTGCTGCAAGGCTTTCTGCATATGCTGCACATGCGCCGCGCGATGCTGCACGAGATCGGCCCGATGACGGAGATAGGCGCGCAGGGCACACATCTCGCCATCGGGCCGAAACGACCCGGTAAGCAATCCCAGGGCGTGCAACTTCTGGAGCCACTGGCAGTCTTGCCCGTCGGATTTCCGTCCTGGCACGTGCTTGACATGGCGGCCATTGACCAGCGACAGCTTCAAGCCGCGGGCTTCCAAAAGTTCGAAGACCGGAATCCAATAGACGCCCGTGGACTCCATTGCGACCGTATCCACCCGATGCGTGATGAACCAGTCCGCCAGTTGCTCAAGATCTGACGTACAGGTTCCAAAGACCTTGATGGTCTCCCCGGCGCGATCCGGTGGCACACAGGCATAGATTTCCCGTGCTCCGATATCCAACCCGGCAGCATTGGGATGCACGATCGCAATCGCTTCGACGCGCTTCGTCGTGGTCGGCATGGCTCCCTCCTTATCGGCTGCGCGGTATTCCAACCTCCTCCCATGCGTGATGCTCTTTTTCTGAGCGGGGTCAAGACCGACTTGCCACCAATGATCAAAGCAGTCGGGACGAGGGACCATGTTTTTTTACGGGCTCTGGTCAGACGTGCGTCGACCGCACACCAGTACGTTGCGAGGTCTTGTTTTTGGAATACCGCAGCCAATTGTAGGAGCGCGCGCCGCGAGCGGCAAGTGGCAAGCAGGAGCGTTTCTTACTTGGTGGAATGTCGCATGCGACAAGGCTCGGTTTTTTGGATTTCCAGAATGGCTTCCGCCTGGGCCAAACGGGCCTGTAAACGCGCGTTCTCGGCACGCAACTGGGCGAGTTCCGCCTGAACGGCATCCGGTACAGCGGCTTTCGGGCCAGGCCGTTGCGTGCTGAGGGCGGACAAGGCGCCTGTCCGGCGCAGCTTACGCCATGTGGCAATCGCCAAGGTGGACACCCCTTCGCGCCGGAGCAGGGCACCGCGTTCAGGCGATCCGGCGGGATAGGACTCGTACTCTTCCAAAATGCGCAGGCGTTCAGCAGCACTGCGCGGAGCGCGTTTGGCCGGACGCACTTCCGTGTCGGTTGGGCGATCATGTGGGGTTCGTTTCGTGCTCATGGTGAGTCCTTTCACCGCCCTCGTACACAGAACATACGCTCGGATCTGTCTCACGTCATATTAGCACAGAGGGTCTATGCCGAGCGGGTACCCGACGACACCACCCTGATCCGCTGGGCCAAACTCATTCAGGCGGCGACGCTGCAGAGCTTGCTCGACAACGTGACCGCCCTGGCCCGCCAGCTGCAGGTCACTGCGGGGCGGAAACTGCGCATCGATGGCACCGTCGTTGAGACCAATATCCATCATCCCAGTGACAGCACGCTGCTCAACGATGGCGTGCGCGTCATCACCCGCGTGCTGCGGCGTGTGCAGACGGTGGCGCAGCACACGGTGGGCTGGAGCTAGGAGCAGGTGCAGGACGCCGCCACGGCGGCCAAGGCCGGAATGAAGCGGATCATGGATGTTGCGCGCCAGAAGGGCGAGCAGGCCGCTGACGCGCTGCAAACGGCCTACCGCGACCTGGTGCAGTTGACCGAAACGGTCGTCGACCACGCACGCCAGACCATTGCGGCGGTGCGAACCGCCTCCGACGCGGTGGCGTGCGGGACAGCTGAACGCGCTGCTGCCGCTGGTCGAGCAGGTGATTCAGCAGACCACCCGCCGCGTGCTTCAGGGCGAAAAGGTGCCCGCTTCCGAGAAAGTGGTCAGTTTGTTCGAGCCGCATACGGCCATCCTGCGCAAAGGCAAGCCCGGCAAGCCGGTGGAGTTCGGGCGCCTGATCTGGCTCGACGAGGTTGACGGCGGCATCATCACGCGCTAGCAGGTGCTTGACGGCAATCCCGACGAGGCCGCGCAGGTCGTGCCGAGCGTGGATGCCCACCTCCAGCGCTTCGGCCATCCGCCCGAGCTCGTCGCAGGCGACCGTGGGCTGCAATCGGCGGCGAATGAACGCGCGTTGGCCCACCGCCAGGTCGCCCAGATCGTGTTGCCCAAACCGGGCAAGCAATCCGCCAAACGCATCGCGCACGAGCGTCAAGACTGGTTTGTCGCGGGTCGGAATTGGCGCGCCGGGATCGAAGGGCGCATCAGTGGCCTCAAACGACGCCACAAGCTCAACCGCTGCCGCTACCATGGCGCGGCCGGCATGCACCGCTGGGTCGGCCTTGGCCTGCTCGCCCACAACCTGGGGGTGATCGCCCGCGCGACGGTATGACCGGCGGCTAACGACGGGGACGCGACCGAAGGCCGACCTAGTTGGTGCAAAACGCGGGTTGGCGCAAACTTGGTTCATGGCGTCCTCATCAGTTTTGCACCGGAAACTAGTACTAGGTTGTATACGCAGGCGCTGTGACGTGCATGCGACACACTTCAGGAGCTTCGCGCTGTTCCACCGGCATAGCACAGGTCAAACAAGTGTTCGATACGCACATGTATACTGCGTAAGGTGAGTTAATAAGTCGCCTCTTGTAAAAGATAATTTTGGAGGTTTAATTGGCTCGGCACTCTCTTTAGTACTTCGGGATACACTTATTTGTATTGACGATCTCGAACGAAAAGGGGGCGATCTGGAGTTAAAGGATGTTATAGGCCTTGCTTCATCATTGAAAGAGCAACGACAATGCAAAGTTGTTTTTATTGTTAATGATGGCTCACTCTCAACAGAAGAGCAAGAATCATATCAGCGGCACGGTGAAAAAGTAGTTGACTTTGAGTTCAAGTTCGCTCCTACACCCCTGGAAGCATTTCAATACATTGTCCAACCTAACCATCAGACGCTCGATGTGGCTGATGAGGAAGGCACGGCGAATTTCCTAGCCGAGCACTATCCCGAAAATTTTTTCACCCATATCATCATCGACGAGTGTCACCGGTCAGCTTGGGGCAAATGGTCAGAGGTGCTGAGCCGCAACCCTGCGGCTGTGCAGATCGGCCTTACTGCTACACCTCGCCAGCTTAAGGTCAAAGAGCATTCGCCGGAGGCGCGGGTCGATGCTCAGATTAGTGCCGATAACATCAAGCATTTTGGCGAGCCGGTCTACGAGTACAGCATCGGCCAGGGCATTGAGGATGGCTATCTTGCGGCGTGCGAGATTCGTCAGAGTCACGTCAGCCTGGATGGGGGCGGGCGTACAGCTTGCCGATGTAAAGGCCCGCAATCCGGTTGATGCGATCACTGGCCAGCCGATTAGCGATGATCAGTTCCAGCAGCTCTATTATAGCGCTGGGCAGAAAGCATTGAGCCATACGTCTGGGGTGTGTGGGCAGCGAAGCTGCCCACAACACCCCAAACAAAGCTCAATCGTTGTGCTCATCGCTGTAGAGTAGCAACAACACCTGTTTCACCGCATGACGAAGGGCCAGTGCCGGACGGCGCTGGCCCTTTTCTTGTTATCATTATGCACCGCTTCTTCTGGTGATACCCACCGCTGCCGTTCAGTGCTTAAA
>JAAUTF010000514.1 GCA_012031775.1 Candidatus Altimarinota bacterium
CGCTCGGCTCGTTCGCGCGCGAGAAGGCGATCTGGCTGCCGTCTGGGCTCCAGCTGGTGCGCTGGCCCCATTTGCCACAGCTGTTACCTGCCGGGCCTCACCCCCGTCGAGCGCAATGACATAGATCTGCCCGCGCTCATCATCGCGCTGCGACACAAAGGCGAGATGTCGACCGTCGGCGCTCCAGCGCGGTGAATGGTCGTTCTTGCGCCCGCCTGTAAAGCGGCGCGGCGCTCCGTCTTCGGTGGACGCAACATAGATCGCGCGGCGATAGGAATTGTTTACACGATCGACAG
This sequence comes from Candidatus Altimarinota bacterium, assembly GCA_012031775.1. Taxonomy (GTDB): domain Bacteria; phylum Chloroflexota; class Chloroflexia; order Chloroflexales; family Chloroflexaceae; genus JAAUTF01. The sequence continues at coordinate 297 of JAAUTF010000514.1, forward strand.
TCACCTGCACATACGCGACCATACGCCCATCTGGGCGCAGCTGTACGTCTTCAATCCAGGGCAGACGATAGAGATCATCCACAACAAAAGGCTTGCGATCAATGCTCACAGCAATAACTCACATAATAAGCGTAGGCTTTGCACTGTGCGCTAGTAACGTTACATAGCTTGTAACAGGCTGCTGACACGGCCCACAGTTCAACTGTGTACTGCATCACCAACTTCTTTACAAACCGGTTTAGGTTACTATACAGCCCTCAAGGGATTGTAAAAAGGCTGGTGTGCTTATCGACGGCGTAGCCGCCAGCAACCACAGCGCTTATTTACAAATCATTTAGGCCTGCTATGTTATTGTACCATATTCCTACATGAGAAACAATTTCGGAACGGAGTAGGGACGTAGAACAATAAATACTATCGAAATCCTACCAGTGGTACTTGACACCGGTATTAATGCGGCGTATACTTTGCGTAATCTCATTATTCGCGTATATGGATTGAAGGAGAGGCGACATAAAAGTATGTTTGTCGCTAGACATGTTAGGGGTTCTTGTCTGTTTTGTTGTCCTATCTAGTGCCTCGTGTATGTTGATATTCGCCAGCAAAAGGTGGCAATCATGGCTGTAAGTGCAAGTGTTAATGTCGAGCGGGTTCCGTTGTCGGTTCTTCTATTTCATGCGGCGATGGGCCGTGGTATGGGGATGAGTGCCTATGCAAAAGAGCTTGGCATCGGGCCACTCTCGCTGCGTCATTTTATTCAAGGCAAGACGCAGCGCCCCCGCGAAAAACCTTTGACTTGATTGCAAACGATCTTGCTATGCCGCCTGATGCGGTGCGACGGCAAGCGGCACTGCCGCCACCCACAGGCCCAGAGTTTGCCGACTGGCTACAGGCGCAGATGGAAGGGCGTTACTCGCGGGCGCGGCTCGCCAAGGAGACGGGCATTAGCGACGGTGCATTACGCAACTATCTCGATGGTCGAACACTGCCCGATGCGGATCAGGCGCAGCGTCTGGCAGAGGCGCTTGGCGCGCCGCCGATGGAGATAGCCCATATTATCATCGCGGGGCAGGCGGCTGAGGACGACGACGACGACGATGCCGAGGTTGCAGCCGTTGATCCCGCTACTGGGGTGAACGAGACACCGCTCGTGGCGACGCTTACGCACCGGTGGAAGCGCAGGTTGCCACACGTCGCCAACACACGTTGTATCGGTAGCTGTGGAAACGCCCGCAGCTCCGGCGGTACGTTCCTACAGTTCCGACGATGAGCGCCTGCTGAATCTGTGGCGTCAGCTGCATCCACAAGGCCGCCGGGCGACGCTGATCTATATTGCCGGACTACTGGCTGAAAGCTGATCAATACTCTCTGTAGGGTGGGAAAGCGCTGCTTTCCCACCCCTTTTGTTTTGCATTTTGCGCTGGCGCATGCTACTATTTTTGTAGCGATATAGTCAGCAGCCATCACGCTCACGCGGCATTTTGCTAGCAACGTTGCCGAGACGCCGTGCCGCAACTCTATTCCTTTTGCTCACATCAACATGCTCACATCGACGCCATGACCGACACACCAACGGATAATGATCACGCGGCGCGCATCCCCGGCCTTGATGCCGAAGCCACACCACTGCTTGGTTTAGGCCTAGGGCTGACAGGCCTGGCCCTCGGGCTACGCCCGCGCTTGGCCGCGCTGCCGCTTGCACTCACAGCATTGGCCGCGCTGCTCTACCGCGACCCGGAACGGACAACGCCGAACGAGCCGCAGACCTTGTTCGCGGTAGCCGATGGCATTCTGATGCGGATCGACGAAGTGTATGAGCATCGCTTTGTGCATAGCGACTGCCTGCGCATCACAACCCTGAGTTCGCCGCTCGATGTGCCGATAGCCCGCAGCCCGGTGAGGGCGCAAGTGCGCCTTGTTGAGGCAGTGCGTGGCGAGCTACGCCCGGTACTCGATGAACAGGCGGCTGAACGCAACGAACGGCTGTATATTGGGCTGGAAACGAACTTTGGGCCGATGATGGTAGTGCATGTGGCTGGCCCCTTTGTGCGACGCATCGCCTGCCGGGTTGCTACGGGCGACGACGTCGCTGCCGGCGATCGGCTGAGCAGCGCGCGTTTCGGTGCTCGTGTCGATTTGCTGGTGCAGCGGGATGTACTGTTGGCGCTGCCGACGATCGGCGAGCAACTGTGCGCTGGGCTCAGCCGGCTGACGGAGCTTCAGTGAGGGCAGCAAGTGCGGCAGGCAGTGATGGCGCAGCAGGTGCGCCCTTATCCAAGGCTGAGTGACTATGATCGTTCATGGTCCGGGTTCTCCTTATACTTTGCTGTTCGACGATGATGAGGGCGTCGGGCCGGGGTTGCCCGAGGGGTTTCGTGCTATTTACGGTGGTGATTGGAAGCTACCCAGCCCGCAATCAGGCCGACCCTATATTTACACTAATTTTGTCAGTTCACACGATGGTCGCATCACCTTCGATGAGCCAGGACACGCAGGCGGTGGAGACATCAGTTTGCATGCGCCGCACGACACGTGGCTGATGGGCCTGCTGCGCGCGCGTGCCGATGCGGTGCTTACCGGTGCAGGCACCTTGCGGGTTGCGCTGCGACACCAGTGGACGCCAGCAGCGATCTTTCCCGCTGATGCGCAGGCCTTCGCCGAGCTGCGCAAAAGCGAAGCGCGCGCCGAGCAACCGCTTCTGGTTGTATTGAGCGCGAGCGGGAAACTACCGCCACAAGCGGCAGCGCTTGCTGTGCCTGATCAGCAGGTGTTGATCGCCACCACCGCTGAGGGCGCAGCGACGGCGCGCGTTGCCCTGGGGGAACGACCGCAGATCCGCTACTTCGTCTTTAAGGGCGGCACCCCTCAGATGCCGCAGCTGCTGCACGAATTGTATTCGTATTACGCTGTGAAAACAGTGCTGAGTGAGGCCGGCGCGCAGACCTATGGCCAGTTGATCGCGCAGCATGCGATCGACGAAACCTTCCTGACCCTCAGCCCCGTTGTTGTCGGCAATCGCCAGGCACCTGCTGCTCCGCGCAGTAGCTTGGTGGAAGGCCATGCCTTTGCCCCTCTGAACCCACCGCTGGTTCGACCGCTAAACTTACGCCGTGCGGGCGATATGCTGTTTCTGCGCTCACGGCATGCTTAGCAGGCGGTAGGAACTCAGCATATTTTGGCTTTAGAATGCCCCTCCGTAAGCGGCACGGCTGCTGATTTCCCAACTTTTTGCTTTCCCAATTAGACTTGACCAGCATTGGATGTTAGCATATACTAACGTCCATCTGCAGTATGTATTGCGTTTCATGCGAAGGAGATCGAACGGATGCGTCAGTTATTTGGCCTACGTTTGCTGTCACCACTTGTGGCGTTAGCCCTGACGGCCTGTGGTGCTGCCCCGCAATCGGGCAGCGAGGCACCGGCGAGCGCGACGAGTGCGGCAACAGGTCAGAAGCTTGTTGTGTACTCGGGGCGCAGCGAGAGCTTGGTTGCGCCGCTATTTGCCCAGTTTACTGAAGCTACAGGTATCGCTGTTGAAGCGCGCTACGGCGACACCGCCGAGCTAGCCGCGACAATTTTGGAGGAAGGTGCGAACAGCCCTGCCGACGTATTCTTTGCGCAAGACGCCGGCGCACTGGGCGCGCTGGGCGCTGCCGATATGCTTAGCGAGCTGCCAACAGCGACGCTAGATAAGGTTGAGGCGCGCTTTCGCTCCGGTAACAACGATTGGGTGGGCGTTTCAGCGCGGGCGCGGGTGGTGGTCTATAACACCGCTAACTTGAACGAAAGCGAGCTGCCGGCCTCGATCACGGCCTTCACCGACCCGCAGTGGCAGGGTCGTGTGGGCTGGGCACCGACGAACGGCTCGTTCCAATCCTTTATCACCGCGATGCGCAGCGAACTGGGCGATGAGGCAACACTGGCCTGGGTGCAGGGCATGCTCGCTAACGAGGTAAAGATGTACGAGCGGAACGCGGCCATTGTGCAGGCGGTGGCGGCAGGTGAGATCGATATCGGCTTTGTTAACCACTACTATCTGTACCAATTGCAGCGCGACAACGGCGGCGAGTTGGCGGCAGCCAACTATTACCCGCAGGCGGGCGACGTCGGCGCGCTGGTCAATATCGCTGGCCTTGGCCAGCTCAAGACAGCTGAAAATAGTGCCGCAGCGCAGGCCTTTTTCGATTATATGCTCGCTGAACAGGGCCAGACGTATTTTGCCGAGCAGACCTTTGAATATCCGCTGAGCGCCGGAGTTGCCGCCGACGCACGACTCAAGCCGCTAGCCAAAATTCAAACGCCCGAGATCGACCTGAACACGCTTAGCGATCTGCAAGGTTCGCTCAAGTTGCTGCAGGATGCGGGGCGCTGTAGCAAGAGGCCAGGGGTCAGGATTCAGCATGTCACAGCGTTCGCTGTACTCTAAGGTGCCAATGAATGCCAGCGCGCTGCGCGCTGCGGCGATGTCGGCGCGTCGGCGTTCGCGACCGCCGTGGCTGC
>JAAUTF010000515.1 GCA_012031775.1 Candidatus Altimarinota bacterium
GGTGTTCATCGCCTGCAACATGTCCAGCGTTTCACCGCCACGGCATTCGCCCACGATGATTCGCTCAGGCCGCATACGCAGGCAGTTGATCACCAGATCGCGGATCGTTATTTCACCACGACCTTCTACGTTCGGGGGGCGAGATTCAAGTGATACCACGTGATCCTGAACCAGTTGTAACTCGGCGGCGTTTTCCACCGTGATAATCCGCTCGTCTTCCGGGATAAACGAAGAGAGCACATTGAGCAAGGTTGTTTTGCCCGAGCCAGTACCGCCAGCTACAACGATATTCAGTCGCGCCTTAACACAAGCGCCGAGAAACTCGGCCATTTCTGCATTCATCGAACCAAAGCGTACTAAATCATTGATTGTCAGCTTGTCTTTGCGGAATTTACGAATAGTCAGCGTAGGGCCGTTCAGCGCAAGTGGGCGGATAATAGCATTCACACGATGGCCAGCCGGTAGCCGCGCGTCTACCATTGGCGACGACTCATCGATACGCCGCCCAAGTGGAGCGACAATGCGGTCGATGATACGCAGCACATGCCCGTCGTTGGAAAAGGTAAGATCCGACTTAATCAGCTTGCCCTTTTTCTCGATATAAATCTGCTTTGGCCCGTTGACCATAATCTCGCTGATCTCTTCATCGGCAAGCAGCAGTTCGAGTGGCCCTAGCCCGTAGATATCGTTAAAGATGCTCTCAAAGAGTTTAGTACGCTCGACGCGTCCGAGCACAATACTTTCGCGATCAAGGATGGAATTAAACGCTTCCTCAACTTGCCGTCGCACAAGCATACGGTCGTTAAGATCAAGTTTTTTACTATCCAGTTCGTTACTTAGCCAATCCTGCACACGCGAGCGAAGGTCTTTCAGCGTCGGATCTTCTTCCTTTGCTGCGGCACCACGCGGCGTTGCATCTTGCCTAGTTGGCACAGAATTGCCGTTGCGCGGTGTAGTGGTCGTTTCGCTAACCGGCGTGGCCCCCCCGATGCGCTTCAACAACGACATGTGCTACCTCCATATAGTTCAGAGATGAGGAGTTCTAGCGCTTGATCAGTCGGTTGAATAGCCCGCCACGCGTCTCTTCTGGGGCTGCCGCCTGTCCGGCAGCTTGTGGCGCAGTTGGCTTTGCCACCGTGCTCAACTCACGCGCCAGTGCGATGATATCACGCGATGTCTGATGTGTCGGTTTGCCGATCACCAGCGGCACGCCTTGATTGATCGACACTGTCACATCCTGGGCTGCGTTACTCAACTGAGTTACCACTTTACGCTGGATGTTCTCTTCCACATTGCTGACCCGGATGCCAAGCCGATTATCGGCCTTATTCAGCACCAGCATAATTTTCTCTTGCGAATACTCCAGCAGATCTGCTAGCTCCAAGAACAGCTTGATATTGCGGATCGTCGTCATCTCCAGCGTCATCAGAGTCACAATCCGTGTCGCCATATCCAAAATGGCCATAGCTGGATCGCTGAACGATGATGGTGTGTCCACAACAACAAAGTCGAACTCGCGCCGCAGCAACTCAAGAATGGCCCGCAGATGGTCGGAAGTAACCAGTTCTCCACGCTGAGGATCAGGCGGAGCCAGCAGCACTTTCACCTGTGAAGTATGCGTGGCCATCACATCGTTGAGCAGATCGGCGTCCATATCATCTACACGGTTCGCCAGATCAATAATTGTCTTAGTGGAGACAAGGTTCAAAATAACACTCTGGTCGCCAAAGATCAGATTACCGTCCACAAGCGCAACTTTTTTGTTGGTATGCTGGCGCAGCGCAACTGCGAGGTTTGCTGCAACTGAAGAAGTACCAACACCGCCTTTGGGGCTGAAGACCGCAATGATCTGCCCTTGCGCAGTTGCCGCCGCGCCAGGCATATCGGTATTCCCGTTGCTTGCTACAACCCGTGGGCGGGTCGCAGCCAAACGATGGACGTGGCGAATAGATTTATACAAGTCATCAGCGCTAATCGGCTTTGTGAGGAACTCGCGCGCGCCGGCGAGCATTGCACGGCGCAGATAGTCTGTCTCACCCTGCACACTCATAATGATAACTTGCACCGACGGGTTCTGCGTCAGGATCGCCTCAGTCGCCGCAATTCCGTCCATCTCGGGCATGTTGATGTCCATAAGGACGACATCGGGATTGTATTGCTTGGACATAGCAACGGCTTCACGACCATTGCCCGCTTTTGCGATAACCTCAATATCTTTTTCAAAGAAGAGCAGCTTCTCTAATTGATCGCGGGTATCGACGATGTCGTCCACAATCATCACGCGGATCTTCTCGCTCTCGGCCATCAGAGGTTCCTCATTTCCTTAAGCGGTTTTGTGCGTGCGGAGTATAACAGTCACACCGCGCTACTCCGCACACATTATGGCATTATGGAACGCGCGTCGGTGCTGGCGTTGCGGTTGGGTCGCCAATAAAAGCTTCTTCCTCGCTGAAGACGCGCGGCTGCAGCGGGGCCGGGTTCGGTACACCGAACTCCGAGACAAGCAGATCGAACGTTGCACCAATAGTCGGCTCAAAGGTATCGTCGCCCGCGCCGCGTAGCACAAGTACCACACGCGCATCCGTGCTGAGCGCGAACTCCATCAACTCGGCCTCCTGGTTATTCACTGCCAGAATAACCGTCCAGATGCCAGCGGTCACCGGGCTGCCTTCGACACCTTCGCTGCCTTCGACAATCGGCTGACCCGAGGCATCGACCTGGGGCGGCCCGCCTTCAACGGGTGCCGCTTCTGCTTCAGGCGTGCCCTCGGCCGCAACCTGCGGGCGTAGAATGCGTAACACCTGGACTCGCTGAACAATTGTCTTAGTTGTATTCAATTCCAGGTCGAGCAACTCGCGCTCGGTGACGGTAACGACCTGGCCCGCCTGTTCTTCAAGGCGCTGCGCGTTCGGATACGACTGCCGCCGAATAACGGTGAACGTCGCCACCACATCGACAAAGTCGCCGGGCTTGATTTGATCGGCCACACCCGAAAGGTTATTGACAATGAAAGGATAGGCCTTGTCACGTGGGCGGTCAGGCTGCTGTGTTGGCAGCTGTTGTGAAAGGCCCGGATCGGTCAGGTCAGCACGCTCGACGCGCTCGCCCGCCCGATAACTGCGCGTGGCCAACTGGCCTTCAACCTCAGCGATCGAGGTGAACAGCTGGTCTTGATTCTGCTCGTACTCTGATGTCGGAATGTTGACAAGTTCAAGCAGGGTGGATCCATCGACGATTACGGTGTTCTGCTGAATATCGACCGCAGCAGCGACTACATCGACACCAAGGTCTTCAGTTGGGAGCGCTGTTGGGCCGCTCTGCCCACCGCCGGGGCCAGTTGCAACACCGCCTTGGTTAAGAAAGAGGAAAGCAGCAACCGCGCCCACGATCAGGAGCAGACCGAGCAAAAGAATCAATACTCCACCACGCCTCATTTTCGGAAGGTCCTTCCATTTCAGGGAGAGCGAAGGAGTTGTAAACCCGAATTCACCACATTATAGCATACGCGTGCAAGCGGTAACGCGCATCTGACGCGCTGCAATGCCTTACGAGCTATTATAGTGAGACTTTACACTCCACAAAAGAGCAATGCTGCCACGCTTGCGTTGCCTAGGGTTTCAGAAAGGCCTTCGCTGGTGGCTTGTTTCGGGAGCGTTGCTCCCAAAACGAGCCACTAGTTTTGCTTGCCGAACCCTAGCTTACGGCGTAGCAGAGGGGCAACTTATTGATTGGCCTTCCTCACGATCGGCAGGTGAATCGTCGTCGGCCCACCGACAACATTCAGCACAATATTTGCGATCGGCGTTGGCGCAGCGTTGTTCTCCTCGCCGCCCTCAGTACCCTCGTTGATCAAATTATTCGGATCGATCAACACAGCCACCTGAAATGTTACCGCACCCGTCACATCGCCGATGTCAAAAAGATCGGCAAGATTTGCGATTGGTGCGTCTGTTTGCGAGTCTTGCCAGTTTGTGATGGTTACGATCGCATTCGGTACCATAAGGTCATTATTGACACGAGCGTAGGCTTTGCTACACTCGGGGATCGTTACACCGCTGATCGGTAGATCTGGCAAAACCAGTGGTTGGTTTGGCTCTGAAATGCAGAGATCGACAAGGAACTCACCACCAGTACCAACTTCGTAGTTCGCCGGCTGCGTCACCGGGTTTGTGCCGATAGTGTTCTTATTCTCAATCCGCACTGTAAGATTCGTTAGATTACCATCCTGGATTTGCACATCGAGCTGATTATTGTGCAGTTTCAGATCAGGATTGCCCGGCACATTCTTGCGTAGCACCGTCTTCAGCAGTACCGGCGTGCCAATACCCGAACCGGAACCACGTTCAAAGAAGGCGCGATACTGAAAGCACTTCGCCACCACACCATCGGGAAACTCGATTTTGTTCTCACCCGGAACAGAATTGAAGTCGCTATCAGGATCGCCGTCCGCAATCTGCCAGGTCGCCCGTCGAAAGCGCCGGGATCATCACAGGGGTCGACGGTCACCGCCGTGCGATACTCAAGCCTGATGTCGGCATTCGGTAGAGCGCTGCGGTCGATCTTGGTCGTCCATTTGAACTCCAAAATCTCCGCATTAACGGACGGCGCGATCTCAACATTGTTTGCACGCGCATAGTACCAACCATTGCTCGCCAGCGTCTCGTCCTTTGCTTCGTCCGCGCCGCCAAGTCGCCCAACGTAGAGGGTATCGTTAGTCTGGACTTCTTCGTCGGAATTATTCAAGCCACTACCACCGGCAACATAGACCCAGGCGACTTTAGCAGCCG
>JAAUTF010000516.1 GCA_012031775.1 Candidatus Altimarinota bacterium
GGTAGCCGAAGAGCGCCAGCGAGCGCTCGACGGCGTTGAGGCCGGGCAGCTGCAAGCCATTGCGCTCCCAGTAGCTCTTGAAGCCAAGGCCGTCGGCCTGATCGCAGACATTGATGCTGGTGGCGGGAAACCAGCGGCAGCCGTCTTTGGGGCCGTCCTCGCGCGGCTCATCGTCGAGCGGGCTACGCCCAAGTTGAGCCAGACGTTCAGCGCCCATACGCCCGAGCAGAATATTGTACGGCGCTGGCTCGTCGGGATGGAACTCCAGCCGATTACGCTCCGTCCATTGCTGGGCTAGCGGTGTAGTACTGTCGATGGTCGTCACCTCTTCGCGCGGGCCGATCGGGTAACCGAAGACGGGCAGACCGCCGTTGCGCTGCCAGTAAACGGCGAAGGGTTCTTCCAGGCAGTCGGTAACACCGGCAACATCGGGGAAGCAGATGCGCCCCGCATCCTGGGCGCGTGCGGGGTCGCGCACAAGAAAAACGGCGAGCAACGCCAGCGTCAGTGCAAACGAGATACTGCGGTTCATAGTGCTCACTTTGACCAATTACAAGAGAGGATAAGCATTGGTTCCGGGCGGTCGATGGTGGCGAGCCGCGCCTGCGGGCGCAGGCGGCGCTGATCTGCGTGTCGCTGTGCAGCGACGGCAGCGAGCCGCCTGCAAGCACAATATAGTCGGGAGTGTAGTGCAGCGTAGCCCAGCGCGCGGCGGCATCGTAGCTGGCACCGTCGGCGATCTGCGCGGCGACAGCAGGTTGGATCAGGCCGGCGAAGTCGATCATGGGTCGCTGGCTATAGTAGCCGATAATGCCGACCTCTAGTGCAGCCACGGTGGCCTCGGGCGCGGTGTTTGCGCGCAGCCACAGGCCCGTCTCGCGGTACAGCGCCAAGCGGCCATCGCGCGGCAGTGTTAGTACCGCGTGAACCTGGGCGGCCAGCATAACCACCACAAGGAGGGGCGTAGCGTGTCGCGCCCAATCCCTCACCCCCCAACCGCCCCTCCCCAAATGGAAGAGGGATCTTTCGCGTGGGAGGCGCGCCACATGTTGCGTCCCTAGCCCCACCGCGCTCACCAGCGGGCCGACCAGAGGCGCATAATACCAGAAATAGGCGCTTACACCGAGCGCAGTATAGGCAGCGATATAAGCCAGCGCCCAACCGAAGAGCAGCCAGCGGCGAGCGGAGGTGCGCAAAGCGCCGAGCGCACCGAGCGCGGCGAGCACGAGCGCGGCCCAGTATTGCGGTAGCAGCGCGTAACGCTGCACTTCCAGCGCCAGCCCTGCGAGAAAACTACGGCTCTCCGGCAGAGCGCCCTGCGCTTGTTTGGCAGCTAGCGTCACCGGAAAAGCTGTACCAAAGTACCACCAAGCGAACACAAACCAGGGCAGCACGAGAACGGCATAGATCAGGATTGCATTCTGGCCCTCACCCCAACCCCTCTCCCTAAAGGGGAGAGGGGCTTCGGGCAGCGGGCAATCGGGGGTGCTCCCTTTCTCCCTCAGAGGAAGAAGAGACTGAGGAATGAGTGGCCTCAACCTTCTGACTCCTGACTCCTGACTCCTAACTCCTAAGAAATACACCCCACACGCGATCACTGCCACCAGCGCATCGGCGCGTGTCAGCGTCGCTAGCCCCAACCATAGCGCCATCCAGCGCAGCTGCCGCTGCATACAGGCCAGCAGGCCAGCGTAGATCAGAGCGTTGTAGAAGGCGCTCTCGGCACCGAGCGTCAGCAGCAGCAGCGGTGTGAGCGGGTAGAGCAGCAGTACAACCCAGGCGGCGAGCGGCTGGCCCCAGTGGCGCGCCATCGCGAAGAGCGTAAGCGCGCCAGCAGCGAGGCTGGCACAACCTAGCGCCGCTGCTGTTGTAGGAATGGCTAGCCCGGCGCGCGCGCAAGGGCGAGCAGCACGGTAAAGAGCGGTGTGGTGGTGCTTTGTACCCGTTCGCCGACGTTGTACACGTAGCCTGCGCCCTCGGCCAGGTTCTGCGCATAACGAAAGGTGATGTAAGGATCGTCGTAGCCGCGCGCTGCAAGGTAGGTAAACAGCACGCTACTCACTGCCAGCGCCCAGGCTCGTGCGATGGCGGTTACGCCCACGCGAAGCCGTATGCCAGATTGCACATTCGAGATTGCAGATTGGGCTCGCCGCATGAGGATGCCGTCGATATGCATACAATGGCCAATCGCACGCTCAGGCGCTGCTGGTCTTTAACACATTAATCTGCGCTACCCGCACGCCCTTGCGCTGAAGCGCCGGGCTATGAGCGACCAGCAGCCCGCTGAAACGGGCTGGTATGTCTGATGTAATTATTGACGTTCACAGCAGCGCGATCATAGCAATTCGATCTTCTCGCGCCCCACGCTAAGGTTGCGCGTCGCGTTGCGAGTATCGACAACAGCTTGCGCCTGCGCCACAATATGGGCATAGTCGAAGGCGCTATGGTTGGTGATGATCACCACGCAGTCGGCGGCGGCCAGCAGCTCATCGCTGAGCGGTGTGGTGCGGTAGCGCTGGCCGTCGTGGGTCTCGAACTCGGCGACGTGGGGATCGCAGGCGACGACATAGGCACCGTCGGCCTCTAGCAGTTCGATCACACGAAAGGCCGGTGACTCACGGTAGTCGTTGACATCGGGCTTGTACGCTACGCCGAGCAGCAAAACGGTGGCACCGTTGAGCGCTTTGCGTTGGCGGTTGAGCGCGCGCATCACCAGGCCATGAACGTGGCGCGGCATCTGCGTGTTGATCTCGCCGGCCAACTCGATAAAACGTGTCGCCAGATCGTACTCACGCGCCTTCCAAGTCAGGTAGAACGGATCGATCGGGATGCAGTGCCCGCCGAGGCCGGGGCCAGGCGAGAACTTCATAAAGCCGTAGGGCTTCGTCGCAGCAGCATCGATCACCTCCCAAACATTCAAGCCCATGCGGTCGCAGAGCAGGCCAGTTCGTTGACCAGCGCGATATTCACTGCGCGGAAGATATTCTCAAAGAGCTTGGTCAGTTCGGCAGCATCGGGCGACGACACCGGCACGATCTGACTGGTGATCTGGCTGTAGAAGGCGGCGGCCAGTTCGGTGCAGCGCGCAGTGACACCGCCGACGACCTTGGGTGTATTGTCGACGCCCCAGCCTTTGCTGCTGGTCTGCCCGGGGTCGATGCGCTCGGGCGAGAAGGCGAGAAAATACTGCTCGCCGACGGCGAGGCCGGCCTGGTCGAGGCGTGGTTGCACCACTTCGCGAGTAGTGCCGGGGTAGGTGGTGCTCTCCAAGACGACGAGTTGGCCAGGGCGCAGGCTGCGGGCGATATCGTCGCTGGCGTGCTCGATAAAGCGCATATCCGGGTCGCGCGTGGCGTTGAGCGGCGTCGGCACGCAGATCACCAGCAGGTCGCATTCGACCATCCGCGCGACATCGGCGGTGGCGCTGAGCGTACCAACGCGCACCAGTTCGGCCAACACGGGCGTGGGCACATCGCCGATATAGCTCTGGCCGCCGTTGGTCGCGGCGATCTTCTCAGCGCTGACATCGAAGCCGAGCACCGAAAAGCCGAGGCCGGCGGCGCGCGCGGCGAGCGGCAGGCCGACATAGCCGAGGCCGATCACGCCGATTTTGGCGCTGCGCTGCTCAATATGTTCACGGAGTTGTAGGTACATATAGCGTCTTCATCTTTGTTAACAAGCGACTACGGCCCGCATGATACTCGATCTTCGGTGGGCTGATGCAGGCGCTGCTCTGCGCCGCCGATTGACACCGCGCGCGCCTGCGTGCTACCATCGCTGGTACCACCAGCCGTGCCAAGGAGAGAAGCGATGCGCGATGTCCTGTCTCTGCCGTTGCTTGCCCCTGCCGCGTCGGTTAGCTCATCTCGTGAGCGTGTTCCCATCGCCTTGATCGTTGTCCATCGCGACCCACGCCCCGCTGCGGTGGCGCTGGCCGCTTTTACCGCGCCCGACGCACTACGCTGCCCGCACTATTGTGTCGCCGCCGATGGCACACTCAGGCGGCTTGTCCCCGAGATACGCGCGGCCCACCACAGCGGCCTGGCTGTCTTTCGCTCGCGCGTGCGTAACCTCGATCGTCTTAGCGTCGGTGTCGCTGTCGAACAGACCCCTGGCAGCCCCTGGCCTGCGGCGCTGCTGGGCATGCTGCATAACCTGCTTGCCGAGTTGTTTGAGCGCTACGATCTCGATTTCCGTGCCCGTCGTGCGCTGGGAGGCTGTCGATCAGGGCGGAACCGGGCGGCGCGGACGCGTTACTGCCGCTCGATCTGCGCCGCCGCCGATGGTGATCGACTTCGCCGATGGCGATGTGTTTGGCGCGCAGACGCCGGGCGAGCGCGATCCCGACGACTTTCAATGTGTGCCGCCCGAACTCCCCGACGATGGCCTCATATTCGGCGGTGTGCCAGACATCAACGCCGACCCACAGCTTGCCGAGCGCTTCTTTTTCTTTCTATTGCAAGAGGGCTATCGCCAGCGTTCGGACGGCTATAATATCGATCTGGCCTTTCACCGCTTCGCCCCGCAGCAGCATGTCGGCCCGGCCCTCGCGCGCCTCTCGAACGCCAATAACGAGGTCAGGTTCAACGGCAAAGGCTACGGTTTCCAGGTCTTCGCCGGCGACACAGTGTTCAACGAGATCCCGCAGTGGGCGGCGGTGCAAAGCCTGAGCGCGCTGCTCGGCGGCAAGATTCCCGCCAGCGGCCTTGCGCGCGTGCTGCTCGAGGCGAGCTTCGCCGCTGTGGGTCAGCAACTGCACGCCGACTGGTCTTTCCACCAGGTGGCG
>JAAUTF010000517.1 GCA_012031775.1 Candidatus Altimarinota bacterium
GCGCCTCTGGATCGGCACTAATGGCGAGGCACTGCTGGCCGCCGCGACCGGCCAGCCGGTCTATATGTTGAACATGCCGACGCCGCCGGGCATCGCTGAGATGCGCCTGGGCGCGGGCCGAGGCCAGCGTGGCCTCGTGCTGATGCTGACGATCGGCACCGGCCTCGGCACCGCGCTCTTTCTCGACGGCAAGCTTATTCCTAACACCGAGCTCGGCCATATCGAGATCCGCGGCAAAGATGCCGAGCGCCGCGCCTCTGCCGCTGTGCGCGAGCGCAAGAACTTGAGCTGGTCGCGCTGGGCTAGCCGCCTCGACGAGTATCTGCACCGCATCGTCGGGCTGCTCTGGCCCGACATGATCATCATCGGCGGCGGTCTCAGCCGCGACTATGCGCGCTTCGCTAGCGAGCTAACGGTCAAGGTCGATATCGCGCCCGCGCAGCTGCGTAACGAGGCTGGCATCATCGGGGCCGCGCTCGCCGCCGCCGAAAACCTCAGCCTTGCGCAAGCCGATGCGGTTGAGTCCTGAATCCTGGCTTCTGCGTTAGGAGAGTTCGGTATGGTCAATCTCGGTATCCTGATCGCCATGGGGGCAGCCCTCGCCTTCGCCGCCGTCGGCGCGCTTGTGCTCTGGGGTGGCAGCTACACTCTCAACGAGGAAGTGGCGACAAGCTATGTCTCGCAGCCACCCGCCCTCGCCGACCGTATCATCACCTGGCTCTGCCTCATCTTACCCGCGCTCATTGTCGCCCTCTTTTGCCTGCTCACCGCCGCTCGCATTTTTCAGCTCGCGCTCTGAGCGAAAGAGTGAGCTATAATCTCTGCGGCGAACACAGTGAGACGAAGGAGGGATCATGAGCGAGCACAAGCGGCCCCGCCCGGTGATGCTGGCGATCATGGAGCGTTGGGGCTCACCGCCAGCCTGGCCCTGGCAACGCGGTCGATCTGGCTGAGACACCGCATGTCGATCAGTGGATAGCGACACGCCCATTCACTACTCTTTCTGCCTCCGGCGAGGACGTTGGCTTGCCCGAGGGCCAGATCGGCAACTCCGAGGTCGGTCACCTGAATATCGGCGCGGGCTTTGTCGTCTATCAAGAGCTAACGCGCATCTCGAAGTCGATCCGCGACGGCGATTTTTACGAGGTTCCCGCGTTCCTCCAGGCGATCGCCCACGTCAAGCAGAGCGGCGGTGGCCTGCATCTGATGGGCCTGTTTGGCCCCGGCGGTGTCCATGCCCACGAAGATCATCTGCATGCGCTGATGGAACTCGCACGCCGCGAGCAGGTCGCGCGCCTCTACATTCATCTCTTTCTCGACGGTCGTGATGTACTGCCGCGCTCGGCGATCGAGTTCCTCGATAGCTTCGAGGCCGCCCAACAACGCATCGGCGTTGGCGAAGTCGCTACCGTGATCGGGCGCTACTATGCCATGGATCGCGACAAGCGTTGGGAGCGCACCGGCGTGGCCTACGACGCGATTACCAGCGGCCTTGGCCAACGAGCGACAAGCGCACGCGCCGCTATCGAGCAATCGTATGCCGCCAATGTCGGCGACGAGTTCGTGCTGCCAACCGTGATTGTGCGCCCCGATGGTTCCCCGGTGGCGACGGTGCAGGACGGCGACGCGATCATTTTTACTAATTTTCGCCCCGACCGTGGCCGTCAGCTGACGCGCGCACTTGTGCTGCTCGATATAAATGAGCTGATAACGGCTCACTATACAAAGCAGCAGGCCGAGGGCCAGCAGCTACCACCGCAGATCTGGCAGCGCGAACGCCAGATCGGCAACCTCTTTTACGTGACGATGACGCAGTATGAAGAAGGTTTACCTGTAACCGTTGCTTTTGCGCCGCGCCCGGTGCTGCAGCCGCTAGCTGCGGTGGCCCAGGATGCTGGACTCAAACAGTTTCACATTGCCGAGACCGAGAAGTATCCGCATGTCACTTTCTTTTTGAATGGCGGGCGCGAGGAGCCGTTTGCGGGCGAAGACCGCGTGCTCGTGCCCTCGCCCAAAGTCGCCACCTACGACTTGCAGCCCGAGATGAGCGCTGCCGGCGTCACCGAGGCGCTGCTTAAAGCGATCGCCAGCGACAGCTACGACCTGATCGTGGTTAATTACGCCAACCCCGATATGGTTGGCCACACCGGCATCATCCCGGCGGTGATCAAAGCCTGCGAGACTGTCGACGCAGCGCTTGGCCAGGTTATCCCCGCGCTGCTGGCCAAAGGCGGCGCGGCGCTGATCATCGCCGACCACGGCAACGCTGAGGTTGAGATCGACCCAGAGACGGGCGGGCCACACACCGCACACACTACCAACCCCGTGCCATGCATTCTCATCGCCGCCGACAGCTTCGGCCTTGGGAAAGGCAATGTTAGCCTGCGCAGCGGCGGTCGCCTCGCCGACATCGCCCCGACTCTGCTCGACTTGCTTGGCCTCGAAAAGCCGCTCGCTATGACCGGTGAGTCGCTGATCGTGCGCAGCTAAAGAAAGCACGAGATAGCGTCGCAGCGACGCTGCGACGCTATCCTGTAGCTATGCCTGCTGAATGCTGATGCTTGACTCTCGTGCTAATACGGGCGCATCCCTGGAATATTCAGCTGCGTTGTTGTCACCAGGTGGTAGAGCGTCGGCCCGTAATTGATCAACAGCAGTGCGAAAGCCCCGATTAGCCAGGGCGTCCAGTTATCGAGGAAACGCGGCGCGTCTTCCGGGCCAGAGACAGCCCGCGCAAAAGGCACTGCTGGCACTTCCTCGCGCGGGCTGGCCGTTAGCGTCAGCAGCATATTCAGGTAGAAGAGTATCGCGCTAAGGAACATCAGCAAGCCGCCGATCATGGTCATCGGCAAGATCTGCAACCACTCCTGCTGCATATACGGCACCGCACCGATCATGGTGCGCCGCGGCATACCGCGCAGCCCCAGCTCGTGCATAAAGTGCGAAAAGAGTCCCATACCGAAGAACCATAGCCAGGCCTGCGCCAATGCCATCTTCGGGCTAAACAGCCGCCGTTGCGCCAGGTGCGGCACCAGCCAGTAGGCAATGCCCATGAAGGTCAACGTCACTGCGGTGCCCACCGTCAGGTGGAAGTGGCCCGAGATCCACGCCGTATTATGGACGACCAAGTTCACATTGTACGATGCGTTCACCAGGCCGCTGATGCCGCCAAAGGCGAAGAGCAGCATCGCCAACACCTGTGTAGTAAACGCGGGCCGACCCCAGGGTAACGCGAAGATCCAGGCCAGCCAGCCTTTGCCGCCGCGTGCGCGCCCCGCGTTCTCCAACGACGATACGACGTTAAAAAAGGTTAGCAAACTGGGGAAAAAGACACCGAAGGTAAAGATGGCGTGGACAAGCTTCCAGATCTCGCTGATACCCGGGTCTGTCACCTGGTGATGCATGCCGATCGGCAGCGAGAGGATCAAGAACAGGATAAACGACACACGCGCCATCGGGTCGCTAAATAAGCGCCCACCGGCCTGGCGCGGCACCAGTGTATACCACGAGATATAAGCCGGCAGCAGCCAGAAATAGACGATCGGGTGGCCGGTGAACCAGAACAGCGTGCGTGCCAGAAGCGGGTCGGTGCCTTGGAGAAAGCCGAGCGACCAGGGGATGTTCAAAAAGAGCATCTCGGCGGCGATACCGAGCGTCGAGATCGTCCACATCGCCATCGTGATCACCGACATAAAGGCGGCCAGCGGTGTCATGACGTCGGGGTTGGCCGTGCGCCACTGGCGATAGGTCAGCACCAGGTTGATCAGCAGCAGCCAGGTGCCCACCACCACTAGCGTCAGACCAATATAGTAGAGGGCATCGGCCTTGAGCGGCGGGTAAAACGTGAACATCACGGTGGCGTTGTTGCTCAGCAGCGGAATGGCCGTCAGCACCAGGCCCAAAGTCATCACCATGAAGGTCGCCCAACCCAGGTTACGGCTCGCCAGCGGGCGATCGAAGGAGCGTGTGGCGATATAGGTTAGAAAGCCAACGATGTAGTAGGTGGTGAAGACTAGCACATTGAGGACGCCGTGAATAGAAAGACCTTGATAATAGCCTTTAAAGCCGATCGGCGTCAGGTAGCGGTAGAGATCGATGCCGTTGTACTGCAGAACTTGCAGCACACCCATCAAGCCGCCAAGGGCCAGGGCAAGAAAGGCCACCAGGATGTTCAAGCCTGCCAGGCGTTTCTCGGTAGCGAAGCGATCGACAACCGCCTGCTCGAAGGCCATCCGCGCGATGAAGGAAGTGCTCGTGCCATATAACGTTCCTTACTGTTTTTGTTATGCGGGAAGCTGTGTGATGAACCGCTGTGGCAGTTATGCCGCCGGAGCGAACTATCACCCACAGCTTTGCTGAAACCGTGCTACAACACCGCTGCGCCGCAGGCGAGCAGAAGCACAATCGCCAGGTATAGATTTGAAACCTTGAAGAAATCGAGCGCCTGTTTGCGCTCGGGCGTGCGCAGGAAACGCAGACCGCTCCACAGCATCCACAGCGTCGTCAGCGCTGTGGGCAGCAGGTAGGCCCAGCCGAGCGTGCTGTCGAGCGCCATAGCCAGCGCAATGATCGCGGTAGCGAGGCCGTGCAAGAGCACCCAGCGCGCTGCCACCAGCGGCGTGGTGTACACCGGCAACCATGGGGATGGCCGGTGGCGGCGTAATCGTCGCGGTAGAGCAGGGCCAGGCTCCAGAAGTGCATCGGCGTCCAGGCGAAGACCATGCCCGCCAGCGCCAGCATCGAGGCGATGGCCGCGACGCAGGGCCACACCCAGTCGCTGCACAC
>JAAUTF010000518.1 GCA_012031775.1 Candidatus Altimarinota bacterium
CGGAAGCCCCTGCTACAGAAGCTCCGGCGGCAACTGCTGCCCCCGCCGCCACCGCTGCGCCATCGCCTGCGGGCGGCACCGATGGACAGGCCCAAGCGGGTGGGCGCTTGGCGACGATTATCAGCCGCGGCACGCTGATCTGCGGCGTGAACAATGTGTTGCCCGGCTTCGGCAACGTCGACTCGACAGGTGCCTTTAGCGGTTTCGATGTCGATTTCTGCAAAGCAGTAGCCGCCGCGATCTTCGACGACCCGAGCAAAGTTGAGTATCGCCCGCTTACCGCGCAAGAGCGCTTCACCGCTGTGCAAACGGGCGAAGTCGATGTGCTGATCCGCAACACGACGTACACGCTGGGCCGCGATGGCTCGGTTGGCCTGGATTTCGCCCCGATCACCTTTTACGATGGCCAGGGCATGATGGTACGTATCGACAGCGAGATCAACACGCTGGAAGAGATGGCCGGTGCTACGATCTGTGTGCAGTCGGGCACGACGACGGAGTTGAACCTGGCGGATAACTTCCGCTCGCGCAATATCGAGTTTACGCCGGTAGTGTTTGAAGACGCCGACCAGACCTTTGCTGCCTACGATTCGGGCCAGTGCGATGGTTTTACCACCGATAAGTCGGGCCTGGTATCGTACCAGACGAAGGCGCAAAACCCGGCAGACCACAAGATTCTTGATGTGACGATGTCGAAAGAGCCGCTCGGCCCCTCGGTGCTGCAGGGCGATGCGCAGTGGGCCGACGCCGTGCGCTGGGTGGTGTACACCACGATCCAGGCTGAGGAATTGGGCATCACTTCGGCCAATATCGGTGATTTCGCCGCCAGCGAGTCGCCGGAAGTGCGCCGCTTCCTGGGTGTTGAGGGCGAACTTGGTATGGGCATTGGCCTGCCGAACGACTTCGCCACCCGCGTGATCCGCGCTGTCGGCAACTACGGCGAGATCTACGATCGCAACCTCGGGCCGGAAACGCCCTTCAACTTGCCGCGTGGCCTGAACAACCTCTACACCGAGGGCGGGCTGCACTACTCTCCGCCGTTCCGCTAGAAAAGGCTTTAGAAAAGGACGGTCGCATCGCTTATGGCCGCCTCGCGGCCATAAGCGATGCGACTATCCCCCTTCTGAACCTGGCGTCGCCAGAAGGCATACTATGGCACCGATTGCCCGCGTTCGCAGTCGTCGATTCCGTTCTGGCGCGATATTCGTGTGATTGCGATCTTACTGCAGATCGCGTTCGCCGTGTTGGTGTTGGGCGGGCTGTTCGTACTCTACACCAACATGATGAATGGCTTGCGTCAGGCCAATCTCCTGCCGAGCCTCTCTTTCCTCGCGCAGCCGGCGGGTTTTGCGATCTCCGAAAGTGTGATCCCCTACGATCCCGGTGATAATTACTGGCGCGCCTTTCAAGTTGGCGTGCTAAACACCGTGCGGCTGGCTTTTGCTGGCATCATCGTAGCAACCCTGCTGGGTATTTTGCTTGGCATCTGTCGCCTCTCGACGAACTGGCTGCTGCGCAACGCCGCAGTCGGCTATATCGAGACGATCCGCAATATTCCTTTGCTGCTACAACTCTTTTCTGGTTTTTTCTTAGCAAGGCCTTTCCGCGTGTGCAGGAAAGTGTCAGCTTCTTTGACCTGATCTTTTTGAATAATCGTGGGGTGACGGTAGCCTGGCCTGCCGCAAGCCCCACCTTCGGCGCTTATCTGCCCTGGCTGATCGCCGCTGCTGTGGGTGGCGCGGCTTTCTATGGCTGGCGACGCATGCAGCTTGCACGGCGCGATATGGCGGGCATAGTGCTGCCTTTTGCGCTGCTGATCGCGCTTGGTGTGGCAGCGCTCGGCTGGCTCGCGGTCGCGCTCACCAGCGGCCAATCACCGCTGTTTCTGGAGATCCCCCGAGGCCAATCGCTTCAATTTGACTGGTGGCCTGACGGTGACGACCAGCTTTTTGCCATGCTGACCGGCCTGGTGATTTATACGGCAGCTTTTATCGGCGAGATCGTGCGCAGCGGTATTCAATCAGTAAATAAGGGCCAGCGCGAGGCGGCGCGAGCGCTCGGCCTTAGCACTGGCCAGGCGCTCCGGCTGGTGATTTTTCCGCAGGCGCTGCGCATTATGATCCCGCCGCTGACCAGCCAGTACTTGAACCTGACGAAGAATACCAGCCTGGCGATCGCCGTTGGTTACCCCGACCTTTTCTCGGTGGCGCGCACGACGCTCAACCAGACCGGCCAGACCGTTACGGTCATCCTGATTGTCATGGCCTGCTATCTTAGCGTAAGCCTGCTGACGTCGTGGATCATGAACTGGTATAACAAGCGTATTCAACTCGTAGAACGTTAAGAAAAGATTGTTGGCGTCTGTTTTGGTAGCGAAGCTGCCGCAACGGACGCCAACAAAACTCTTGCTCAGCCAGCGGCTGAAAGAGGCGGAAGCAGATACTTATGGCGACTGATGCACGTCCGGCGCGTTTGCCACAACCAACAGCCAACCCGCTGCAATGGCTGCGCAGCAATCTCTTCAACACCTGGTATAACGCGCTGATCAGCGTGGTGCTGATCTGGCTGCTTGTGCAAGGTGTCTTTTCGTTGATCAGCTGGATTGCGACGGCACCGGGATGGGTGGCAGTCGTCAACAACTGGCGCTTGCTGGCGACGGGCCTGTATCCACCAGAGCAACTCTGGCGTGTGCAGACGGTTGTCTGGCTGGTCGCGCTGCTGCTCGGCGTCAGCGCCGGGCTCTGGCAGGGCATCATGCGCGCGCTGGCGATCGCCTTTGGCGCGATTGCGCTCACGCTGGCGGGCGTATACACTGACGCTACCGCCGGATAGCGCGATCAAATTGATCCCTACACCGCTGTTTTTTGCGCTGAGCACAGCATTGGTCGCCGCTAGTTACTTTCTTGGTGGTCGGATGGGCGAGCGCCTGCGCTGGCCGGTGCTGATCGCCTGGTTTCTCGCCTACCCTGTCGCGATCGGCTTGATCCGTGGCGTTGGCCCGCTCACCGCAGTTGGCACGAACCTTTGGGGCGGCCTGCTGCTGACGATGGTGCTCTCGCTGACGGCGATTGTGGCATCGTTTCCGCTCGGCGTGCTGCTGGCACTGGGGCGCCGCAGCGATCTGCCGGTGGTAAAAGGCTTCTGCATCGCTTATATCGAGCTGATCCGCGGCGTGCCGCTGGTGACGGTGCTATTTATGGCGCAGCTGATGCTGCCGCTCTTTATCGTTGGTGGCGAGAGCATCGATAAAGTTGTGCGCGCTATCGTCGCGCTGACGCTGTTTAGCGCCGCCTACCTTGCCGAGAACGTACGCGGTGGCCTGCAAGCCATTCCTAAAGGCCAGATCGAAGCAGCGCGTGCGGTGGGCCTCAATACTGTCCAGACAACACTGCTTATCACGCTGCCGCAGGCGCTGCGCGCTGTTATTCCGGTGTTGGTCGGGCAGTTTATCAGCCTGTTTAAAGACACTTCGCTGGTGGCGATCCTCGGCCTCGCCGATCTGTTGGGCATCGCGCAGACGATCGTGAACCAGCCGGATTGGCTTGGCATCTCTGGCGGTGTCTGGCGCGAAACGTTTCTGGTCGTCGCGCTGATCTATTGGGTGTTTAGCTTCACTATGTCGCGCACGGCGCGCTCGGTGGAGCAGCAGCTCAACGTTGGCAAGCATTAAGGATTGCGGATTTTAGCAGGCAGATTGCAGGTTTAGGAAAGTGGCAATCTGTACTCCACAAATGAGCATGGTGAATATTATGAGCAATATGCCGTCTGCTGAAGATATTATTATCGCCGAGAACGTGAATAAGTGGTATGGCGAGTTCCAGGCGCTGCGCGATGTGAACCTGCGTGTGCGCAAGGGCGAAGTGATGGTGGTGTTCGGGCCATCGGGCAGCGGTAAGAGCACCTTTATTCGCACGATCAACCGGCTCGAAGAGCATCAGGAAGGGCGGATCATCGTCGATGGTATCGAGATGAGCAACGATATCCGCAATATCGATGCGATCCGGCGCGAGGTGGGCATGGTCTTTCAGCAGTTCAATCTCTTCCCGCACCTCACGGTAATCCAGAATATTATGCTGGCCCCGATGTGGGTGCGCAAACGCACACGCAAGGAGAGCGAGGCACGGGCCTTGGAATTGCTGGAGCGCGTCGGCATTCAAGAGCAGGCGCAGAAATTCCCCGGCCAGCTCTCCGGCGGGCAGCAGCAGCGGGTTGCTATCGCACGCGCCCTGGCGATGGATCCGCGCATTATGCTTTTCGACGAGCCGACGTCGGCGCTTGACCCGGAAATGATCAAAGAGGTGCTCGACGTCATGAAGGAACTGGCTGGTTCTGGCATCACCATGCTCTGCGTAACCCACGAGATGGGCTTTGCACGCGAGGTGGCCGACCGGATGGTCTTTTTCGACAAAGGTCAGATCGTCGAGGAAGGTACCCCCGAGCAGATCTTCACCAACCCACGCCACGAGCGCACGCGCCTCTTTCTCTCGCAGATCCTCTGATCGTGTCGAGCCCACGGGGCGGTCGCCGTCTGGGTCGCGTATGCGTGATCCCACGGCGACTGCCCCGGCCTTAACCGAATTTCCCTCTGATCCTAACACATTCTTAACCTGCTACCGCCGATCTTCCGTTACAATGCTAGCGTTGTATTCTGCCCTGTGAACGGTCTGCTATGACGCAACGAGATCCACTTGCTGAATTCACCCGCTTAGTGCGGGCCGAGCGCGTGCGCGGCACCTTGTCGCGGCGCGCTTTTTTACGGCGTGGCCTGGCG
>JAAUTF010000519.1 GCA_012031775.1 Candidatus Altimarinota bacterium
GGAAATATTTTGAGCTTGCGGGGGAACTGTTACCAAACGCGTGCGGCGCACGCCGAAGTACGATCTCGACGACGACGCCTCATAAAACGGCGGCGATGTTGGCGTGGCGCGCGCAGGGACGCAGCAGCTGCGCCTCTACGCGCGCCGGGTGTGGTTCATCTGGTCGCGGAGCAATTGGCTGACGCGTTCGAACTCGGCGTCGTGGTTGGGGTTAGCGGCGGCGCTGATATCTTCCACCGCACGCCGGGCGGCCTCGGCCACCGACGCACCCCAGTGGGTATGGCCTTCGTCGTAGCTGGCAAGCTCTTCAAGCGCGGGCAATGAGTCGACGACGTGTAGATCGCCGAGCGCGCGACACGCTTCGTAACGCACGCCTGCTGCCGGATGCTGCAGCGCTGTCGTCAAAGCGTGATAGGCGCGTGGGTCGCCGATTTTGCCGAGCGCACGCGCGGCCCGCGCGGCCACGCGATCGTCCTCGTCGGTCAAGCCGATCAGCAGCAAATTCAGGGCGCGCGCCTCGCCAACAACCCCGAGCACACGGATCGCCTCAATGCGCATTTGCTTGTCATCGCCCTCGGCTAAGCGCAGCAACGCAGGCAGCGCGGGCGTGCCAATAACGCCCAACGCCCAGGCCGCACGCATGCGGGTGTCTTGCTGAGAGGCACCGAGCAGGCGAATAAGCGGGTCGAACGGCTATTTCGCCCAAAACGCCAAGCGCGAAAGCAGCCTGGCTACGGGCAAACTCGTCACCACCGCACAGATCCTCGATCAAACCGGCGATTGCCTCGGGCGTGCGATCCATACGCATGTCTCCAGGGTTGTAGTGCTGGTATGTTCCAAAGTATACAACGCCAAACACGCTCTGCCTAGCAGGATCTTTGTGGAGAATGGGTATGCGCGTGGTGGGAACAAGCGAGCACGCTCGCTCCCGCCACACCCACGACTGATACGTACTTAGCCGCCCGAGGCGATGCCCTGAATGCCGCCCTCGGTGAGCTTGCGCGCGTCGATCAGTTCGTCGACTTCGTCGCCGCTCAGCAGGCCCTTCTCCACCACCACCTCTTTGATCGTTTTGCCGCTGGCGAGCGATTCTTTCGCCACGGCCGCCCCATTGAGGTAACCAATTTTGGGGTTTAGCGCCGTCACCAGAATCGGGTTTTTCGACAGCCAGCCGGTCGCCTTCTCGGGGTTGGCGACAATACCCACGACGCATTTGCTGGTGAAGGCGTTGATCGCGCCGATTAACACATGCATCATCTCAAAGAGGTTGTGCGCGATGATCGGCATCATCACGTTCAGCTCGAGCTGGCCGGCCTGTGCCGCCAACGCGATCGTATGATCGCCACCTTGCACGTGGAAGCAAGCCATGTTGAGCATCTCGGCCAGCACCGGGTTGACTTTACCGGGCATAATCGAGCTACCGGGTTGCACTGCTGGCAGGCGGATCTCGTCGAGGCCGGTGGTCGGCCCGCTGGAGAGCAGGCGAAAATCGTTGGCAATACGGGTGAGCGTGATGCAGAGTGTGCGCAACGAGGCCGAAAAGTCGGCGGTGTCGGCCATGCTTTGCATGCTCTCGAACAGGTTGCCGGAGCTGCGGTAGCCCTGGCCGGTCAGCTCACTGAGCTTTTCGACCATACGCTGGTGGTACTCAGGGTGCGCGTTCAGGCCGCTGCCGGTGGCCGTACCGCCGATGCCCAGCCGTCGTAGGCGCTCGGCGGCAACCTGGATGCGCTCCATGTCGTTGCGCACGGCGAGCGCGTAGGCAGCGAACTCCTGGCCCAGACGCACCGGCACAGCATCCTGCAGATGGGTGCGGCCCGACTTCACGATGTCGTCGAACTCGGCGGCCTTGTGCTCCAGCGCGTCGGCGAGATCATCGATCGCGGCCAGCAGTTCGCCCAGGCGCCAGAGCGCGCCGACACGAATCGCTGTCGGGATGGTGTCGTTGGTGCTCTGCGCCATATTAACGTGATCGTTCGGGCTGACCGGCTTGTCGGTAGCGTCGAGCGCAAAGCCAAGGATCTGGTTGGCGCGGCTGGCGAGCACTTCGTTGCAGTTCATGTTATGGCTAGTGCCGGCACCGGCCTGAAAAGGATCGACGACGAACTGCTCGCTGTGTTGCCCGTCGAGCACTTCGTCGGCGGCCTGCACAATCGCATCGGCGAACTGCGCATCGAGCAGGCCGAGATCGCGATTGACTTCAGCTGCGGCCTTCTTGATCGTCACCATCGACCAGACAAAGGCCGGGTAGGGGCGCAGGCCGCTCACCGGAAAATTCAACACCGCGCGTTGCGTCTGCGCGCCATAAAGCGCATTAGCAGGTACTTGCATTTCGCCCAATGAGTCCTTTTCGATGCGGAATGTATCGGCCACAGTGACGCTCCTTTTGAGGTTAGAGGTTACAGATTATAGGTTAGAGGTTACAGCGTGCAGCACACAGGGGATTGTAGCATAGGTAGGTATGCGCAAGAACGTACTTGTGATAAACATAAAAGACGGCGGCGACGACTTATGAGTCGTCGCCGCCGTCTTTTGCGCTGAAAGCAGGAAGTGTCGTCAGGAACTGGGGCGCAGGCCACAGCTTACCGCCGGCACAGCGGCGAGATCACAGACCTCGGGGTGAGCAGTGCAATACGGCATCACACCGGGCAGCTTGCTACGATTGTGCGCTACCCAGCCGTAGACGCCATCTTGCACATGGCGCACGCCAGGCATAACATAAAACAGCAGCGGCAGCGGTAGCGCCAGTGCAACGGAAAACGCCATGTTGATGGCTGCAGCTCCCTCGAAGCGCCGCCCATCGGGCGCGATAGCCCAGGCGGCGCGCTCGCATTCTTCAATGCTGAGCCCGTAGCGCTCGCGCACGCCGGGGGCCTGGAAGGGAAAAGCGGTAATACGACCAGCGCGGTCGAAGCGCTGTAGCAGATACAAAGAGCGCGTGCAGAAGCCGCAGGTGCCATCGAATACCAGGACGATCTCTGTAGGAAGCGTCGTCATCGTTTGTCCTCCAGATCGGGTAGAAGTGCGGCAATGCGCTCGATTTCAAAAAAGGGCATAAAGAGCATGCCCGACATCGGGTAGCGGAAGGTGATATTCATCAGCGCATAGATGCCCCAATGCATACCAAAAGCTGCCAATGCCCAGAGCCGCGCGAGTCGCCGGTCGACCAGCACTGCCGGTGCGATCACCTCGACCACAAGCGAACCGGCAGCGAGCATGGTAAAAAGCCCCGTCTGTTTGTAGAGCGTATAGGCCAGCGGTGCGCTTTCGCTGCCAAGCACCTCTTTGCGAATAGCGTCGTTTGCAATCTGGCGGCGCAGGGTCTCGCCGCTGGCCCAATTCAGCCCCAGCGGCCCTTTGAGTTTGGCGACACCTGAGAGAAAATACGTTAATGTCGTCACCAGGTTCATCAGTTGCACCGGCCAACCGTAACACCAATCGCGGCTGAGGTTCGCAGTATGCTGTTCCGGGCGGCCGCGCAGTGTGCGGTGTAATGCATCGACCGAAAGCGCGTCGGCGGCGGGCTAAAGCCCAGGATCAGAGCGTGCAGCACCAGTACATTGTCGTTATGGTAGATCATCGACCAGGAGTTGCGATAGCTAAGCAGCCATAACAGCAGACCAGCAAAAACCGGGCCGCTCACACGGTGGCCGATGCCGAGCATAAAAGCCAGATTCGCCAGCAACGTCGCCACCAAACGTTTTTGCGAAAAAGCGCGGGCGACACCGGGCGGCGTAGATAGCTGACAGCGCCGACCGGCGCGAAGAGCGTTGGATCGCTCTGCGCGACCTTCATAAACATACGGTAGCGCCGCGCCAGATACCACAGGCAGTACGCACCAAGCAACAGCCGTAGCAGCGCCGGGCGTGTGGCCGGCGCTGCGGCGAAGAGGTAGCGCTCGAAGGGATGCCAGAGTTTCACTGCAACACCTCCTCGACAGCAACGCTGGCGATAAGGTGCTCGTGACGCGGTGTTTTATCGCCTGCAAAGTAGTCGTTCAAGCGAAAAGTACCGCTCACAAGCCGCACCTCGCGGATGTCGGCAACGGGCTTGCCGCTGGCCTGTGCAAGACGGCGGGCCACGCGAGCGCAGAGGCGCTCGCCTTCGCCGCACTCTGCGAGCCGATTGATCTGGCGCCGCACCTGGTTGAAACCGCCATCGCCGGCGAGTGTGTACGGCAGGCGTGTGCAGCGCCCGGCTACATCGACGCCGACGAGATAGTGAACTTCGATCTTTTCGAGCGCCGCGCCGAGAACATCGGGTAGTAGGAAAGCGGAAAGTTATCACGCGGTGCAGCACGCCAGTTCTCGATCAGCGGTGCGAGCACCGCACCCACCAGCACCATGCTGAAACCACGTGCTAGATTGCGCAGAAGAGCAGTGCCGGCGTCCATATCGCTGCCGTTCGCCGCAAACAGCGACCTTCTGACTCCTGACTCCTGACTCCTAAATTCTTTTATCATGTCATCACTCCTTTCTGTTGGAAGAGGCGCGCATACAAGCCACTCGCCGTGATCAGGCTCTCGTGATCGCCCTGCTCGACTAGTTCGCCTTGCTCAAGCACGTAAATGCGATCGGCGATGGCCAGCGTGGCCGGGCGATGAGCCGAGATGATGATCGTCTTTTCGGCGGACAGGTTGCGGATCGTCGCCGCCAGTTGCTGCTCGACCGCCGAATCCAGCGCTGAGCTGGCCTCGTCGAGAATAAGAATTGGCGGGTCGCCGGCCAAGGCGCGCGCTAGCGCCACGAGCTGGCGCTGGCCACCGGAGAG
>JAAUTF010000018.1 GCA_012031775.1 Candidatus Altimarinota bacterium
CTCCATAGGGACGCACGTAGGGACGCAGCATGCTGCGTCCCTACGTGCGGTATATAATACACCATTGTATGCGTAAATATACAAAAAACAAAACCAAAACGTTCGCCCCGCCAACTGTCCACGGGGCCGACGTTGCAGATCGAGGCGCTGGTAGCTGAGGGCCTGGAGCCGATCGCGCGCCAGGAGCTGCGCAGCTTCGATCGCCCGATCAAGCTGCTCGACGACAACGAAAGTGGGCCGATTCGTTTTGAGTATAACGGTGGCGTGCGCGCCCTGTTTCATCTGCGCACGATCACATCACTGTATCTGGTCAGTTCCTACGCGGTACCACGCCCGCGGGGCCTGCTTGGCGATGAAAACTTGCGCCGATTGGTGGATCAAATCAACACCGTGCGCAGTCACCATCCGCCGGAGGCCTTCACGACGCTCTATGTTAGTGCGGCGGGCGCTGAGACGGCTGTCTTGCAGCGCCTGAAAGAAGAGCTGGCAAGTCGTTGCGATCTCACTATTGGCGAGGACGACGGCGATCTGCTGCTGCGGCTGCGGCGGAGCGTCGACGGTGAGGGCTGGGAGGTGTTGACCAGGTTGACGCCGCGCCCGCTCGCGACGCGTAAATGGCGGGTTTGTAACATGGAAGGCGCACTAAACGGCACCGCTGCCTACACCATGGCCATGCTAACGCGCCCGCATCCAAATGATCTGTTTCTGAACATCGGCTGTGGATCGGGCACACTGCTGATCGAGCGATTGTTTGCCGGTGAAGCACGGCGTGCCATCGGCTGCGATAACGATAGCGAGGCGCTGGCGTGCGCACGGCAGAATATCGTGGCGGCAGGGATGGCCGATCGCTGTGAGCTGCACAGCTGGGATGCCCGTGCGCTGCCGCTACCCGACGGTGCCAGCGGAGCGATCTGCGGCGACCTGCCGTTCGGGCACCTGGTGGGCAGCCACGACGAGAATTTGCGGCTCTACCCAGCGCTGCTCGACGAAGCGGCACGAGTTGCGCAGCCGCGCGCGCTGGGCGTGTTCCTTTCGCACGAGCTGCGGCTGATGGAGCGCTACCTCGATACGACGCGTTTTTGGCACCTAGAGCGGGCGATCAAAGTTGGCCTGGGCGGCCTCTACCCGCGGATCTTTATACTGCGACGTGTGTAGGGGTAAGCACGCCGCGCCCCTGCACACGCCGTGCCTAACTCACACATCGATCACGCTTTGCTCTCGTCACCGCGCACCTCAACATGGGCGGCGCGGATGCGCTGAAGCTGATCGTGAAAAGCGGAGGACAGCGCGGTGAGCGTCTCTAGTTCGCGCTTCTCGGTCTCAATGATGCGCTGCAAATGCGACTGCTGAGATACATCGAGCCGCCCGCTCACACGGCCCAGGCGTTGTTCTATCTCGCGCAGCCAGCCGTCGATGCGTTCCAACCATGCGGTGAGCTGGCGTAGATGCTGCTCGTCGGTCTGATGCAGCCCATCGATCTTCTCGTCAGCCTGCTGGCGCAACTCCTCGAGACGTTCCTGATTCATAAGAAAGCGCTCGGTCGAGATGCGCTCGATGCGCTTGATCTCGCTGGTGATGTCGGGCAGTTTGCCCGAGAGCTCGGCGTACTGCGCTGGCAGCGTCTCGGAGAAGAGATCGATCTGCTTGCGGATCTCGTCGAGGCGCTTGATGCGCGAGTCGTGGTCGTCGAGAATATTGCGCACATCTGCCACCAGTTGTTGTGCCTCGACGGCCTGGCGGCGCAGGCTCTGCTTCTCGACTTGCAGATCGTCGGCGATACGGCGCGTCTCGTTAACGGCCACCGTGTCGGCCTCGCGCAGGCGGTCGATCTGCAAGGTGTATTTGCGCTGGCGCTCATCGGTTTCTTTGATCTGCGCCTGCAAACCAACCAGTTTCTGCTCAGTATCTTCAATTCGTCCGAACCAGCCGCTGACCTGGTCGCGGTCTTGCTTACGCGCATCGGCGAGTTGCTGAATCTGTGCTTGCATCTCGCGCATCGGCTTGATGCCCTCTTCGATCTTCACTAGCGCACCAGCGACCTCTTTGCGCAGGCTGGTGATATCGCGGCGCAGCCCCTCGACGATGCGGTTAACGTCCTCCACATGCTGCTCGTAGAGGCCTTGCAGCTGTGCAACCGCACCTTCGGTTTTGCGCGATTGCTCCAGCGCCCAATTATATTTATTCGTTTGATCTTTGATCTGGCGACGCAGCTCATCGATCTGGCCTTGGAGGTAGACGATCTGCGATTGCTCGTGCGCGCGCAGGCGCTCCTCTTCATACTTTGCCGTCAAATCCGAGTTCGTTGTCATACGATACGTCCTTCGCCGAGCGCCGCTAGCGCTTGCGGTAGTTCAATTGCGCCACTGTAGAGCGCCTTGCCGACAATCGCCCCTTCGACGCCCAGCGTAGCCAGGTGCTGCAGATGTTCTACCTGCGCGATACCACCGCTGGCGATGATCGCCGGCCCCGTAGAATGGACGAGCATCTGGAGCGCGCTGTAGTTCGGTTCGGTCAGCGTGCCATCGCGTGCGATGTCGGTGTAGATGATTCGTGTCACGCCAAGTTCGCCCATCTTCTCGATCAACGCTGCGGCGCTGATGTTGGCTGTCTCCGTCCAGCCGGCCGTGGCGGCCATACCGTCGCGCGCGTCGACCCCGACAATCACGCGGTCGCCGTAGCGCGCCAGCGTGCGTTCCAGCAGGGCACGGTTCTCGACTGCGATCGTGCCAAGGATGATCCGCTCGACGCCCAAGGCCAGCACCGCTGCAATGTCCTCTTCGCGGCGTAGCCCGCCGCCAAGTTGCACCGGGATACGCACCGAGCGCACGATCGCCAGCACGGCGTCGGTGTTCACCGGTCGACCGCTCTTGGCCCCGTCGAGGTCGACTACGTGCAGTCGTGTGGCACCTTGGGCGGCCCAGCGCTGAGCAACCGCCACCGGATCGTCGCTGTACACCGTCGCCTGCTGAAAATCGCCTTGATACAGGCGGACGCACTGGCCGTCTTTAATATCGATCGCGGGAATTAGTTCCATGCCATTTGTTCGCCTGCTACGAGCTGTTGTTGTGTTATGGTCACAAAATTGCGCAAGAGCTGGAGCCCCAAAGCGCCGCTCTTTTCCGGATGAAATTGCACGGCGGCGAGGTTATCGCGCACCAGAATGCTGGGGAAGTCGAGGCCGTAACTGGTTGTTGCCGCGATCAAGCTGCTATCGTGCAGCGCGCAGTAGTAGGAATGAACGAAGTAGAAGTCGCTGTTGTTGGGAATGTCGTAGAACAACGGGTGCTCGGCCATCGCCGTTGTATAACGTACCTGGTTCCAGCCGATCTGCGGCACTTTCTGACCGTCGGGCAGGCGCTCGACGGTGCCGCCAACGATGTCGAGACAGGCGTGGTGCCCGAACTCGGTGCTCGCAGTGAGCAGCACCTGCATGCCAACGCAGATACCAAGAAATGGTCGCCCTGCGGCGATGACAGTCGGTAGCACCGCGCTCAGGCCCAGTTCGTTGAGGCTGCGCATGGTATCTGCGGTTGCGCCGACGCCGGGCAGCACTACGGCCGGTGCTGCGGCGACGATGGCGGGGTCTTCGGTGATGACGAGATCGGCTCCGACGTGGCGCAGCGCGCGCACGACATTCGGCAGGTTGCCAGCGCCATAGTTTATCACTGCGATCATAGAAGTTCCTTGCTATGGAAAGAGGATGTGTTGGTGCGCGTCGATGATAGCTTTGCCATCTCTTCCTTCTGCACCTGACATGGGCCATAGCGGTAGCATAATGGCACACCGCGTCATATCAGCAGCGGATGGCTGCGTTTAAGTATATGTAAAACACCATCGATATCCGGCTCGCCCGCCCGAATGCTGCCGATCGGATCAGGCCCGCTATCGTTGCCGCTAAGCACACGCAGTGTGGCGACCACCCCGGCTCCTAGCGCCTCCAGATTATAGCCGCCTTCGAGCGAAAGCACGAGTCGGCCATCGCAGAGTTCAGCGGCGAGGTCGCGGAGTGCGTGCGCGATCTGCGCAAAACCAGCGACGGAGAGCACCATAGGGCCAAGCGGGTCGGCCCAGTGCGCATCGTAGCCGGCCGAGGCGATGAGCAGTTGCGGCTTATAGCGGCGCAATGCCGGGGTGATGATCTCGCTGAAAATGCGCCGGTAGCCGCGATCGCCGACGCCAAAGGGCAGCGGCACGTTGAGCGTAGTGCCGCTCGCGGAGGGGCCGCCGATCTCGCCGATTGTGCCAGTGCCGGGGTAGAAGGGTGCAGCGTGGATCGAGCAGAAGCAGACGCTGGCATCGTCGTAAAAAATATCCTGGGTGCCGTTGCCGTGATGCACGTCGAAGTCCACGATCGCCACTCGTTCGAGGTGCAGCTGTTCGATGGCATAGCGCGCGGCGACAGCCACATGGTTGATCAGGCAGAAACCCATCGCGCGCTGCCGTGTGGCGTGATGGCCAGGCGGGCGCACCAGGGCAAAGGCGTTGGCGCACTCGTGGTTGAAGACGGCCTCGACGGCGCGCACGGCGGCCCCCGCGCGAGTGTTGCCACCTCCCACGACTCGGCGGTAACATAGGTGTCGCTATCGAAGCTCCCGCCACCGTGCGCAGCGATGCGCGCAATTGCCGCCAGCAGTTCGGCACTATGTACGGCGTGCAGCGCGCTGTCGCTGGCCGGGCGCGGCAGAATCGGCAGCAACGAGGAGTGCAGCCCACTCGTATGCAAGGCCTGCTCGATCGCGTCGAGGCGCTCGGCGCGCTCGACATGCCCGGTAGCGCTGTGGGCAGCGAAGCGCATATCGCTGAGAATGGCAGTTGTCATAGTGTGCTCGCTGATATCGACAACATGATGTTGTATTGTACCGCAGAACGGTTGACCACGTAGAGGCACAGCGTGCCGGTACACGGTGGTTGCAGTGTCGCCTCCGGCGCGGAGTTTGGCGTGCAGCCCATAACGGTGCAACCGCCCTGCCTGCCGGTAGGGACACAGCATGCTGCGTTCCTACCGGCGTGCGCTTTCAATCCTCCTCCAGGACGCCGCAGGCAAAGCCGAATGGCTCCAGGCTGATCGGCAGCGCCAGGAGCGACCCGCTCGTCAGCTCCTGGTCGGTGAAAAGATTTGCGCACTATAGCGGGTTTTTGTGAGATCAAGGCTAGCGCCGTCGATGTGCAACTGTGCATCGAGCCAGCGCGCGCCAACATTGAGCACGCCGAGGTAGACGCACCCTGCATAACGGCGCAGCACAGTAAAGACCTGTGGCGATGACGTTGCGATACAGCTTAGCTCAAGTGTACCGTGCGCAGCGCCGGGTGGCTATGCCAGATATGAAGCAGCTGGCTGAAGAACGCCGCATCTTCGTCGAACTGACCATGCCAGAGGGCGGGAATATAGCCGCAGAAAACCATGCCCGCCATAACCATGCGGCTGATCCGCGAGCCGCGTAGTCCGTCGGCCAGCGGGTTGTAGCGGCTGGTATCCTGGCTTTCCAAAAAGCCGATGCGGCGGCGCTGCGCCATAATCGCGTGGTAATCGATGAGATACTGGCTCATCTCCTGTGGCGAAATACGGTTCAGCGCCATGTGGACGAACATAGCGTGGGCGGGTGTATCGTACGATGCATCGTGAATGTCGTCGTAGAGCGGCCCCGAGAGTGTGCCGATGAGTACGGCATCGGGGTGCTGCTGGCGAAGCAGGCTGCGCAGTTCGGTGAGCAGCGTATGTGGACTGGCTTCTGCCTGTGGCTGGCGACGCTGCCATTGTGGCACCAGTGGGCCAGGGTTATAGATGCGGAAGCCGTCGAGAGCGAAACGCTCACACTGGCGCTGCATCCAGGTGCGCCAAAAGGCGCGCAGGCTGCGGTTGGCCCAGTCGAAGAGATAAACACCCTTTGGTGGATAAGCGCCAGGATGGCGATGCACCGCCGGGGCATGTTGCGGCTGCCCGATGATAAATGTGCCGTTGACATCGCGGGCGAACCACTCGGGGTGCTCCTGAATATACCGCGAATCGCCGGCGCAGCCTTGGAGCGGTACATCGAGCAACAGGCGCATATCGAGCTGGTGGGCAGCGACAAATAATGCCGCTAAGTCGTCTTCGTCGCCCAGGCCGCGTTCAATACGATCGAAATCGCTGACCGCGTACTCATCGCGCGCGTAGCAGACCTGAGCGCTGGGCCTTGCCAGATCGGCAGCAGGGCGATAGCCGTAATGCCCTGCGCGCGCAGGCCGCCAAGTGCCGCCGTTAGGCCGCGAAAGCCGCCGTACGCACTGGCATCCGTCGTGTAAATGGCGGCATCGCTCAGCCAGTTCGCCCGATCGGCGCTCATGGGCTGGGCATTGGCACGGTAGAGCGCAAGCGATGCGGGCCAGGCATCGCGCGTGAGCGCGATCGTCTGTGTGCCGATTGTGACATTGCTGCCAGCGGGCAAAGACTCGGCCACACCTACCTCGTGAGCGAGAGTAACAGCAGGAAGGCCATCGTTCTGCCCAAAAAGCGTGCCCTCAAGGTAGGGCAGTGCAACCCGCTGCATACTTGCAAACCAGCAGAGCAACGCGATACGCGCCGTATCGTTGTGCAGCGCCAGTAGCCCTGGCCCCTGATCGGGCGCAGGTTCTACCGCACTGGCTGCCGCGCAGGCCGGGGGCGAAGAAACGGCGCGGCAGAATAGCCCGGTGCTGGGTGGCAGCAACTGCAAGCCCGACGTGTGGCCTGACGCTGTTGCCGGGCGCGTCGAAGCAGCAAGAATCGGCGGGCTCGATACGTGCCAGCGGCACCAACAGGCGCACACCATACAGCAGCAGATCGTCGCCAGTATTAACAAGATGTACCTCGCGCTGCAACTGCTGGCCGACGATCTCGTAGCGGTCGGCGATGATCAAAGGCCCGAAACCGACTTCGATCGTCACCGTACAGCCGCCTTCTTCTTGATCGAAACGATGGCGCAGGTAGCGCGGAAACGTGCGCTGACTCAACCAGCCATCTGCGCTGTCGACGGCGATATCGACGGTGGGCGGAACCGCGCCATACGCGAGCAGATTTTCGCTATCGGGTAGCCGGAGCAGGTTGAGCGACCCAGTTTCGCGCGACCAGCCGATGATGAGTGCGGGCGAATGGAATGTAAGCTGTGCTGCCGAAAAATCGAGCGTGCAGTCAGACACAGATGCTCCATGTCTCTAGCGATGGTCGATTGAGCTGCAGAAAGCCGCCGCTGCTGCGGTAGCATCGGCGATCGTCTGCGGCCAGCTTGTGCCCTGCACGATGGCACGCCCTACAGCAGCGCGGAAAACATCGCCCGCTCCGGTGGAGTCGGCAACCTGTATCGGCGGCGGTAGAACACTGTTATGCGTCATTTTGCCATCAACGTTCCAAAGTGCTCGCACCGCGCGTGGGCCGTCGGTCACGATCACAGTTGCACCGCGCAGTCGGTGGAGATCAACTATCTGCGTTGCGATCGGCACATCCGGCGTGTGTGCTCGTAGCAGCGCCGCCGAGGTAACAATAACATCTGCCCACGGTGCCCAGTCATCGTCGGGGCGCGTGGCATCGCCCACCAGCACCGTGCAACGTGCCGCACTTGCTGAACGCGCAACTGCTGCGGTATGCGGGCCGTAGCGCGTCACGCTGACAAGACGACAGCGCTGGAGCAATGCTTGCGATGGTGGATGAAAGGGCGGATCGCTATCACGTGTCGCGAGGATAGTGCGCTCGCCATCCGGTGTACGCAAGATGTGGCAGACCGGTGTGCGTGCCTTCATCGAGCGCATAAGAAAGCCAGTGTCGAGCGGTAAGACGGCAAGCACGGCCGCGAGCAAGTCGCCGGCCTGGTCGTGGCCCAACGTATCGCCCATCAGGGCTACGCGCAGCCCCCAATCGGCCAGCGCACGCGCCTCGTTAAAAGCGTTGCCACCGGCACGCCACTGCTCGTCATACACATGCACGCCCTCGCCGGGCTGTGGAAAGCGCGGCAGAACCAATGATGGTCGGCGCAGAGCGCGCCGTAACAAAGTACATCGTAGTTCATGGCTAGCACAGTTTCAAGCGACATGTTCGGCTATTAGAAGTATGCAGATGGCGCTCTAATGCCGCAGGCATAATCTGCAATCTCAAAACAACAATCTGCAAGTACACTAGCGCCATTATACCAACTTCGCTGCCGCCGCCGTGCTCTGTGCTGGCGCTTGATAAAGTTGCACAGATGTGCTATACTACTAAGGTCTCCTGCTGCACGCAGGCCGGGCGACAGAGCAGCATAACTTTTGGGACGAATACGTACAGTAAGTCTGAGTAAACATGCAGTCTAGCGTGTGCCTCCGGTCGGCGCAGCTAGCACACAGGAGGAACAGGTTATGGCAAGCCCCCGCAATGACGAGCGCAGTGTCACCCGCACCTATCGCGCCGCCGTCCGCCTTGGCGAAGATTACATCACGCTTGAAGAGACGATCACCTTGCCGCTAGA
This sequence comes from Candidatus Altimarinota bacterium, assembly GCA_012031775.1. GTDB lineage: Bacteria > Chloroflexota > Chloroflexia > Chloroflexales > Chloroflexaceae > JAAUTF01. The sequence continues at coordinate 8,454 of JAAUTF010000018.1, forward strand.
TGCCAGCGATGATGAGGTGCAACAGGCCGTCGAGCTAGGTTGGCGCGTCTATCAAGCGCAGCGCGAGGCTGTCGAGCGCCAGATCGCTACGATTCGTGAGCATGCGGGGCCAGCTGGCCCGATCGTCGTGCGCGACCCAGATGCGCCCGCCAGCGAGAAACAGCGCAATTACGTCGCCGCCTTGCAAGATGATCTTGGCTGGACGAGCGATCAGCTTACGTCTTACGCCAGCGATCACAGTGTTGATCTGGTGAAGATGACAAAGGGCCAGGCCTCGACCTTTATCGACGGGCTCAAAAAGCTGGCCGAGGAGCGCGCGCGTTACGGCGACGCTCCACGCCAGGCCTCCGCTGCCGTCGAGCGCAATCTCTTGAGCGATCGCCAACTCGGCGCACTACGCAAGCTGGCTCAAACGCGCGGTGCCGATCTAGATGGCGAGTCAGAGCGCCGCTACGGTGTGGTCGCCGCCGAACTCAGCGACGACGAAGCACGCGAGCTGATCGGCGAATGGCAACGCGACAGTCGTAACGGCAATAGCCGCCGCGAACCGGCCCTTTAGCATAAACCAACGTGGTGTGGCCCACGGCGCCAGCGCGAGCCACACCGCGTTCCTCACCAGCTTGTCGCGAAGATGCGCTCCCAATCGCGTGCATCCGGTCGGCGTGGGCTCAGCCCGATTAGGCGCTCTTCTCGCTCAACAATCCCGATCAGCAGCGGAATATCAGCCGTAGTGACGCCGGTAGCTTGGCCTACGCCGGGCGCGCCGACCTGTGCCATCAGGTGGGCTGTTCCACGCGCTGCGTCATCGGTGCCCAAGACATACGCGGCGCGTTGCAGCGCTGGCGCGCAGGGTTCGCGCAGGAAATCGAGAATAGCCGGTAGGCAAAGTACGCATGCAAAACCGTGCGGAAGTGTAAAATATGTGCCCAGGCTGTGGCCTACTGCGTGGCCCAGATGAACACGCGCATTGACGAAGGCCAAGCCGGCGTTCAGCGCCGCAAGGCTCATCTCGCTGCGCGCCGCCAGGTCGCTGCCCTCGTCGAGCACCCGCGGTAAAGCGCGGGCGATGCGCGCCAGCGCATCAAGCGCCAGCGTGTCGCAAAACGGGTTTGCCAGGCGTGAGGTCAGCGCCTCTAATGCGTGTGACAGCGCATCCAGCCCGCTCGATACCGTCACGCTCGGCGGCATAGTGACAGTGAGCGCCGGGTCGATCAGGGCGAGGCGCGGTGCCAGTCGTGTATCACGCAGCAAGCATTTCTCGGCGGCATGGGTGATAATAGCGACAAACGTCGCCTCAGCGCCGGTGCCTGCTGTGGTGGGCAGGCAGAGCAGCGGGGCAAGCGCCGGGATCTGTTTACTGCCGCCGAAGAAATAGGGCGCGATATCGTCACTGTCGTCGGCAGCCAGCACAAGCAGCGCCTTTGCTGTATCCATAGCACTACCGCCGCCTAGCGCTACCACGCCGTCGGCCTCGGCGCGCGATAAGCCTGGGCCGCGCGCTGGATTGCTTCCGACGTTGGATCGGCCTTCACATCACTGTAAAGCGTTGTTGCAACTCCAGCTGCCGCGAGCGTTTCCAGTGCGCTCTGCACTGCCGCACTCTGGGCCAGGCCGCGGTCTGTCACCAGGAACGCGTTGCGTATGCCATGCTGCCTGGCGCGCTCGCCTACCTTTGCCGCTGCCCCAACTCCGAACTCGATCGCCGTTGGTATTTGCACCCCAAAAAGTGTGTTTGTATTCATTGAAGGTTGCACATTCGACAGAAAAGAAAAGATAGTGCTATAGTAAGCCTAATATAGTTTATAAAGAAGCTTGTGTAATTGTCGGTGGTGCGGCCACCAGCAATCATACAAGTTCTAACACGACTTATTTAGCATTGCTTTATCATAACACGAGGCAGATGCTCGCCTGCTGTTTTGGCAGCGTAACTACCAAGTGGCTACACAAACCTATGAGCGAACCTATCACCATTCTGATCGCCGACGATCACACCATGTTCCGGCAAGGCCTGCGCGAGATCCTTGAGCGCAAAGGGGGCTTTAGCGTTGTTGCCGAAGTCTCCGATGGGGTTGCCGCTGTTGAGGCCGCGCAGCGGTTTACGCCCGCTATCGCGCTGCTCGACATCTCCATGCCCGAACTGACGGGGATCGAGGCCGCGCGCCAGATTGTGCAGGCAAGCCCGACGACACGCACGGTCATTCTTACTATGCATCGTGATGAGCGCACCGTCCTTGAAGCATTGCGCGCTGGTGCAAATGCCTACTTGCTCAAAGATGCCGACTCAACAGAGTTGATTGAAGCCGTGCGCGCCGTGCATCGCGGCGAGGCAGCGCTTGCTGGTAGCGCTGCGGCGCGCGTGCTCGACATGTTACGACGTGGGGACAGTGTCACCGCTCCCGCCGATTTGCTCACTGCCCGCGAGCGCGACATCCTGGCTCTGGTGGCGCAGGGCGATGATAATCGAGCGATCGCATTGAAGCTCAGCCTTTCGGAAAAAACCGTTGGTAACCGCTTGAGCGAGATCTTTCAGAAGCTTGGCGTCACCAATCGCACGCAGGCTGCGATCGTCGCTGTGCAGCGCGGCCTTGTGCCCCCGCCGAGCGCGCTCTAGCTGTCGGGTAACTTTCCCCCCTATCTTAAGGTAAAGGCGCTCTCGCCCCACTGCTCGTATATTTATATAATGAAGGTGTGGTCGTTTTGCAAAGCAAGGCGGCCTCACCCTGTAACCTGTAACCTAATCATAGGTAGAATTATGCAGATCTGGAACACGCTTAAAACTGGTGCTCTGCTGGCGGTGCTGACGGCCCTTTTTGTTGTGATCGGCGGCGCGCTTGGTGGTCAGACCGGTATGATCATCGCCTTTGTGTTTGCAATCGCGATGAATATGGGTGCCTGGTGGTTCTCCGACTCACTCGCTATTCGTATGAGCGGTGCGCGCGAGGTGAGCCCGCAGGAAGCGCCCGAACTGCATCAAATGGTCGAGGTGCTCTCCGCGCGGGCGAATTTGCCTAAGCCGCGTGTTTACCTGATCGATAGTGAGACGCCGAACGCCTTTGCCACCGGGCGCAGCCCCGAGAAGGGCGCTGTGGCGGTGACGACCGGTATCGCACGAATTCTTAGCCGAGACGAATTGGCTGGCGTGATCGCCCATGAGTTGGCGCACATCAAGCATCGCGATACGCTAATTTCTAGCGTTGCCGCTAGCATTGCCGGTGCTGTCTCGATGCTCGCTGACATGGCGATGTGGGGCATGATTTTCGGCGGCCTTGGCGGGAGCGACGAGGAAGAAGATGGCGGTATCGCTGGAATGATCGGTGGTATTCTGACCATTATTCTCGCTCCAATCGCCGCGATGCTGATCCAAATGGCGATTTCGCGTTCGCGTGAGTACGCTGCGGATGCTGGTGGTGCGCGCATTCTCGGCGACGCGTTGCCGCTGGCGAGCGCGCTTGAGAAGCTCGAGTGGGCTGCGGGCCGGGTACCGATGCAGGCCCGCCCCGCTACGGCACACATGTACATTGTCAACCCGCTCAGCGGTGAAGGTCTGGCTAACCTGTTTCGCACCCATCCGGTGACGGCGGAGCGCATCGCCCGGCTGCGCGCGATACGCAGTGAGGTCACTCTTTCCACAGGTGATTAATTGTGCCTAGTTAAGGCCGGTGTGACAGTAAAACTGTCACACCGGCCTCATTATTCTCTTGCCCCCGGGGGTTTGAAAAGCTATACTGACAAAAGGGTATATTGGATTTCGCCGCAGCGGTGCAGAGTTACGCTCTGCACCGCTGCGTTTCTCTGCTGATGAAACGCTTATTGCCGCTGCTTTTGCTGCTCGCCGCCTGCGCCCCGTTCAGTGCTCAGCGCGCAGCCACGCCGGTTCCGCCTACCGCTCCTGCCGTTCCAACCGCGACCGCGCGCCCAACACGGGCCGCATTGGCGACGCCGATCCCGATCGTAGCGCCGACGCCAACGTCAGTTCCCTTAGCCGAAGCTCTTGACAGCGATGCCGAATTTGCTGCGCTCGCTGCCGCCCAACGCCTGCCACGCGATCAGGTGCAGCTGGCACGCGAGTTGGGCACCTGCCGCGCCGACCCTACTGCTTGCCCATCCGTGGCGCGAACTAGCCCCCTGGAAGTTCAAGTGGGCGACCGCCAGAGCTTCTTTGTGCTCAACAGCAACGACGATCGCAACTTTGAGGTGAACGCCGAGCTACGCTATGTTGGGCCGATTGTATTGATGTATGTGGATGAGAACCTGCGCTACGATCAGGCCGCGCTCGAGCAGGCGGCGCGCACCTTCGAGCAGGAGATCTACCCGCGCACCCGCGCACTCTTTGGCTCGGAGCAGCAGCCCGGCGTCGATGGCGATACTCGGATCACGGTGCTTACCGCACGCGACCTTGGCGGTGGCGTGCTGGGCTATTATGCCGCCCGCGACTCCTTGCCGAAAAGTGTCAATCGCTACAGCAACGAGCGCGAGATGTTTCTGATGAACGGCGCGGCGCTGCCTTTCGATCAGCCGAGCTATCTTGATGTGCTGGCGCACGAATTCCAGCACATGATCCATCGTAATGTGCAGCCCAATACCAGCACCTGGTTCAACGAGGGCAACTCGACGCTCTCACAGGATCTGAACGGCTACATCGATCAGGGCTATGCCTATAGCTACCTGGCCCGCCCGGATACACAGCTCAACGCATGGACTGATCAGCCTGGGGGGACGATTCCGCATTATGGCGCAGCACACCTGTTTATGCGCTACATGTTCGCGCAGTATGCGTCCGAGAGCGAGCTGATCGGGCTCATCCGCGCGAATGCCGGTAATAACCTTGAAGCCTTTACCGCGCTCGCGGCCCAGCGCCGCGCCGACATCGCCGATTTTGCTACGCTCTTTGGCGATTGGGCGGTGGCCAACCTGATCGATGACCCATCGGTTGGCGATGGGCGCTTTACCTATGTTACTGGCCACGGCCTTGAGTTGCTGCCCCAGACCGCTGTGCCGAGCGAACTTGCCGTTGGCCAGACCAGCGGCGATGTAACCCAATTCGGTGTGGATTATCTGGAACTACCCGTCGGCATCACACAGCTTGAATTCGATGGCGGCGACACCGTGCCGCTGGTCGGCGGTTTGCCTCAGGGAACGTATGCCTGGTGGAGCAACCGTAGCGACAACAGTGTGGCGACGCTGACGCGCGCCTTCGATCTGCGCGCCGTCGATAGCGCGACGCTGGAGTTCTCGACATGGTATGAGATCGAGAGCGAGTATGATTTTGCCTTTGTAAGCGTTTCTACCGATGGCGGCACAACCTGGCTTACGCTACCGGGGGCGGCGACAACCAACGAAGACCCACACGGCCATAACTATGGTAATGGCTATACTGGCATCAGCGGCAGTACGGCGCGCACCGGTCAGGGTGTGCGCGGCAACTGGATCGACGAGCGCATCGATCTGACACCCTATGCTGGCGTGGAGATTCTGCTACGATTCTGGCATATCACCGACGAAGGCTTTAACGCGCCAGGAATGCTGCTCGATAACATCCGCATCCCGGAAATAGGGTATACTGACGATGTAGAAAACGGTAGCGGCGGCTGGTCGGCAGCCGGTTTTGTGCGCTCCGATGGCAGCCTCGCACAGCGTTGGCAGTTGCGCCTTGTGCGCACCTTAAGCGACGGCCGTGTGCTGGCCGAAACAGTGCCGGTGGACAGCGCCGGTCGCGCTGTAGTACAACTGGCAAGCGCTGAGCGTGGTGTGCTTGTCGTCACCGCGACGACGCCGTTCAGCACCGAGCGCGCGCAATACACTATTGTGACACGATAGCAGGGTGACAGACGTTTCCACGCGCTGTCGCCTCGCTATCGCGTCGCCTGTAGCGACATGTTTGATCGATGGCATATTCCGGCAGCGGCTCTAGGGCCGATTGCGCTCTTTTCGCTGCTGGTTTTGCTGGCGTTCGGCTACTCCCCTACACCACGCTCAGAGATCGCGCCGCCGCAAGCAATTCCGCTTTTCAGTGTGCCCGAATTGCCGCGTGATCCATCGCAGCCACTGCCGACAGCGGTTCCGCTTGATGGCAATCTACTCACGCGGGACGATCTCGTGATCGCGCCCGCTGTCGGGCTTTTTCCGCCCGAGGATGAAGCTCGTCTCGCCGCTGACCTCGACCGTGCGCTCGATTATGTCAGCGTGCGCTTCGGCAGTGGCCCATCTGGCCTGATCACCGCCGCCTTTAGCCTGGAAGTGAGCTGCGGGCTGCACGGCATCGCCTATACCGATCAGCGTCTGATGCAGGTGTTTACTTGTCCGAGCATTCCGCGCAATCGGGCGGTGAATATTATGGCGCACGAGTTTGTGCATCAGCTGGCGCACGACCGCTACGGCGATCGGCATCTCTTCGCCGATATGATTTTGCTTGAAGGGGTGGCGACCTGGGGGGCGGGTGAGTATTGGCTGGGCGGTTACCCGAACTACCGCAGTTTTGTGCGTGAGCTAAGCCGTAATGGTGCGCTGCTGCCGCTGGCGACGAGCTATGTGGGTCGCCCGGTGAGCGATATGAATACGCTCTACTACCAATGGGCCAGCTTTGTAGAGTTTCTGATCGAAACCTATGGGCGCGAGCCCTTCGACACGCTTTATGTTACTGGTAGCAGCGACCCCGGCTCTTCCGACTTTCTCGGCGTCTACGGGAAACCGCTCGACGCGCTCGAACAAGAGTGGCAGGTGTGGATTCAGGGCTAGTTATGTTCAAACTAGTACGCTAAAGCGTATGGTTGCCTTCGGCGAACGCTTGATTGTGGCGAGCTCAAGCGCGCGCATACCCGGAACCCAACGTTTGCCGCGCTGTGCTAGCCTGATAATTGGCCAAAGGCCAATTATAGGTTTATAGCCATCCCATCGCACGCCACTCGGCGTAGGCCGCCTGCACGCGCAGGGCGCTGCGCGGCGCAAACCGCCTGACAATGCCGGTCAGCAGGCGCTCGCCGGTGGTTCCACCAGTGCGTGCTGCTGTCGCCCACATCGCTGCCGCGCTAAAACGCAGATAGTCGGCGGCCCATTGCAGCATCCCGCGTGGCCCCAGCACATGCCACGAGTCGACTAGAATCCACGGGTAGCGGCGTAGCACGCCAAAATCATCGATGGTAGTCCGACCAGCGCATGCGGTCTTGGAAGAAGCGCGTCGCCAGATCTACCCCCAGTTCGTTCAGCACTTCCAGAAAGAGGTTCTGCAGCCGATTGACATCGTGCGGGCGGCCCCAGGGCTGCATAAAGCGGCTGAACACCCAATTCAGCGACACATTCGCCTGAAACGCGTTGATCTGCTGCAGGTCACCCGGCTCTAGCAGCCCTTTGTCGAGGGTGAAGTTCAGTAGGTGCGCGGTGCGCTCAAGGTTGCGTACGTGCGAGCCGAAGCCGCAGAAAGTCAGCGGGCTTTGCTGTGCGGCGGCGTCGCCCACCGGCAGTACGCCGCGCAACAGCGGGGCCTCGGCGCGACGCAGGCTGTGACGCGCCGGAATGTAGCCATAGACCGGCTTCAAGTGGCGAAAATCGGGGCCGGGCCGCTTGTAAGTGGGCAGCAGCGTAAAATACTGCTCGAACAGATCGAGCAGCGAGTAACCGCGCGCCGCGCGCTGTGCGTCGATCGTCGAATAGTAAAAGAGATAGACGGTCAGTTCGTCGCTACGGCCCGGGAAGCCCTCCCACATCAGCTGTTCACCATGCTGCGCATCCGCTACGCTGAGCAGAATATCGCCGAGCGACGAGTCGAGTTCGTCGGGTGCGCTGCCCTGCACAAATCCCTCGGCCACTGTGCCGACCGTCGGGCAGACACCGGCGAAGGGGTGGCCAGCGTGGCGCAGCAGGGCTAGCGGCGAGGTGCTACCCATGCCGTCCATCAGCAGGTGTGCGCTATACACTTCGCGTGCGTGGGTCGCCGTGTTCTCGACCTCAACTTCGATGTAACCGGGTGCTTCCGCCGCGCGCACCTGGCGGAAGGCGCGCCCGCTCAGCACCACAGCGCCTGCCGCTTCCAGCTTGCGCCGCATCAGGCGCAGCAGCGCATTTGCATCGAGTGCAACATTAAGCACCTCCGGCAGCCAGAGGTCGCGCGCGGCCACATCGCTTTGCGGGCTGTTGTAAAAGCGCACCACGCCGTCGCGGTACTCGCGCATAATCACTGTGTCGAGATCCTGCCAGTTTACCAGGCCTAGCTCTACTAGCGCGCTCAGTTCGCGGCGGCTGATGTTCCATTCCCGATGGGCGCAGCCAACCTCGCTGCGATCGAAGAGCAAGATACGTCGTCCGTAGCGCTGCGCCATAAGCGCAGCGTGCAGCAGCCCGAGCCCGCCACCAGCGTAGATCAGATCGTACTGCGGTAGCTTATTGTTGAGGGCGGCATCGACAGTATGGCAGGTTTCGTCGTAGGCACCAGCAAGAATGCGCTGCCAACCACGCTCCAGCCGTACGACGCGCTCCAGGTGATCGAGCGCATCCATTGCCCGGAAATGGGTCACCGTCTGCGGGAAGCGCATCGCGAGTTCGTCGGCCCAATCGTTGCTGCGCTCCACGAGCGGGCGGCGTGGCTGCTCGTCGCGGTAGCTGCTCGCCCCGCCAACCGGTACTGCCTCGGCGAGCTCAAGCGCCGGTGTAAGCATCAGCGTTGCCGTGCGGCGCTCTGCCAAAAGCGGTTCAATTCTGCGCACACACCCCTGCAGCCAGCGCCCAATCCGCCTTCGTAGCGTGTGGGCAGCAAAAGGCTGCGCGCCACCGGGGCGCTCAACGACGACCTGGATCAAGGCGTGAGTGCTGATCGTCGCGTCTTGTAATTGAAGCTCAACGTGAATCGTGGGCACTTGTGCTACCAGCGGCTGCGCCTGCCAGCTCAGCCGCAGGCCGAGATCTTGTGAGTGCAGAACGTAGAGATCGCCCTCGAAGCGCCAGCAAGAACCACTGCGCTGGGTGCCGCAGATCTGGGCGAGGCTGGCTGGATCAAGCAATGTTGCGCGAACCAGGGGTAAAGCGGCCGGAAACTCGACGTAGGTAGTATGACTGACTCTCATGATGACCCGTAAACTATTGGCCGTTGCGTCGTATACGCTCGATGGCCCCCCAATGCGGTTGAACTGCAGGTCGAAATACGGCGATACGCTGAGCCATTATCGCTGCCGAAGCGCGCCACTGCCACGGCCCAGCTACATGCTGTGGCGCTGTCTGCTCTTGCTCTAGCAGCAGGGCGACTGCAGCGAGCACTGCCGCGACTTCTTCTTCAGCGGCGTCACTTAAATAGATGACGATGTGTGTATCTAGCATACTGCGTCGTCTGCTGTGCTGGCGAGCCGCGCTACCATCGTCTGCTGCGCGACACGCTCCAGCCGGTCGTCAAGTGGTGCCAGTGCCATGTGGGTACCGTAGCGGCGCTGCAAGGCACGCGCGATCAGCAGGTCGGTGAGCTGTGGGTTCTTCGGCAGCAACGATCCGTGCAGGTAGCAGCCAAAGGTATTCTTGTAGACCGCGCCGCCGCGCCCGTCCTCGCCGTTGTCGCCGTGGCCCACGAGCACCTTTCCCAGCGCGTTCACGCCCTTGCCGTGGTAGGTGCGCCCACTGTGGTTCTCGAAGCCAACCAACCTGCCGAGACCTTCGGCCTCGACGACGATATTGCCGATCAGGCGCTGCTTGCCGCCCACCGTATGCACATCGAGCAAGCCCAGGCCCGGAAGTTGCTCACCGCTATGGGTGAGGAAATAGTGGCCGAGCATCTGGTAGCCGCCGCAGATCGCCAGCAACACCAGGCCGTCCTCGATCGCAGCGCTCAGGCCCGCACGCTGGCGCGCAAAAAGATCGGCGGCGATCAGCGACTGGCCGCTATCCTGCCCGCCGCCAAAAAAGGCTAGATCGAAGCGCGCCCAGTCGACGTGTCGCCCGGCGCTATCGGCGTCACTGTTATATCAATACCGCGCCACAAACAGCGCTGCCGCAGCGCGATCACATTGCCGCGATCACCGTAGATCGACATCTGCTCAGGATACAGGTGCGCGAGGCTAACGCTGTACATCTATAGCGTCCTTTGGAAAGTGCCTGCGCGAAAGCGCAAGAGTCGCTTCAATTTCATCTGGTGATTTCGCGGCCGTGTAGATTGCAAAGGATGCAACACTTGTTGATTATCCCCTGCGCTCGTGACGTGTGATCTATGACCACGCCGGTGTAGACGCTTCACAGTTCGCGCCAGGATGGTATGAAGAGCTTACCCACGTACTGCGTAATCGCTGTGAGCTATGTATTTGTAGGTCGTTAACTCGCGCAGACCAAGCGGCCCGCGTGCGTGTAGTTTCTGCGTCGAGATCGCCACCTCTGCTCCCAGCCCGAGCTGGCCGCCGTCGTTGAAGCGTGTGCTAGCGTTGACAAAGACGGCGCTGGCGTCGACTTCGTCGGTAAAGCGCGCTGCTGCAGCGCTATTTTCCGTCAGAATCGCCTCGGTATGGCCGTTGCCATAGTGCGCGATGTGTTCGATCGCCTGCTCGATACCCTCGACCACGCGCACCGCCAGGATGTAATCCATAAATTCGGTGCCAAAGTCGCCCGGCGCAGCGGCGCTGACGTGTGCGCCGCTGTTCTGCAAAATTGCCAAGGCCTGCTCGTCGCAGCGCATTTCGACATGCGCTGGTGCCAATGTTGCCGCCACGTGCGGCAGCAGTTCGGGCGCGATCGCGCGATCGACCAGCAGCGTATCGAGTGCGTTGCACACACTCACCCGCTGTGCCTTGGCGTTAAAGATCAGCGGTAGGGCGCGCGTTATATCGGCGCTCGCCTCGACATAAAGATGCACCACGCCGATACCGCCGGTGATCACCGGTACGGTAGCGTTCTCGACGCAGAAGCGGTGCAGGGCGGCCCCACCGCGCGGGATGATCATATCTACATATTTGTCCATCCGCAGCAGTGCGCCGACCAGAGCGCGGTCGGGATCGGTGATGCTTTGCACTGCATCAACCGTCAGCCCACAGCGCGCTAGCGCTTCAGCGATCACCGACGTGATCGCCGCGCAGCTCTGGCGGATGTCGCTCCCGCCGCGTAAAATGGCAGCGTTGCCGGTTTTTAAGCACAGCGCTGCGATATCAACCGTGACATTAGGGCGTGCCTCATAAACAACGCCGATAACGCCGAGCGGTACACGTCGTTTGTGAACCTGCAGGCCGTTCGACAGCGCTGCCTCGTCGAAGCGCTCGCCCACCGGGTCGGCCAGCGAGGCGGAGTACCTCGAGATCGGTCTGGCCGATGCCTTCCAGGATCAGGTCGAGCGTGTGCTGGGCGCGGATCAGGACCGAGGTGAAGGCGACGTCGAACTTCAGGCCCGCGTCCTTCAGCGCACTCGCGCCGGTCCTGGCCTCCTCGATGCCGAGGTCGGTCAGGTCGGGGTCCTTCCAGCCGGTGAACAGGTTCTTGAGGTTCCACTCGCTCTGGCCATGCCGCACGAGAACGAGCAGGCGGTCATCGTCGGTCATCGGATCGGCTTTCGTTGAAAGGTTGAGTTTCGGACCATTCGGTTTCGCCCGGCCCCTTCACCGGTCGGAGGAGGGCGGCTCGCCATAGATCCGGCGCAGGCGCAGCATCGTCGGCACGAGCACGAGGCCCGAGCCGATCAACGCCGCAAGAACCGGCCAATTGCCGTATTGTTGCTGCGGGAAGAGATAAAAAAACGCCGAGCGCGATCGCAAAGACGATGCCGAAGCCGCCGAGCAGCAACACCGCCTCGAGCCCTGTCTGCCGAGTTTCATGCCGCAGGCTCCCCGTCCTCGTCGAGCCCAGCACGTCTTCCATGCTGTAGAGCCCGGGCT
>JAAUTF010000520.1 GCA_012031775.1 Candidatus Altimarinota bacterium
ATTCCCACTCGAGTCCGCCGCCGGTGCAGTCCATACCCATCCGCACCGCGCCGTCGTCGTCGCTCATTTCCTCCAGAGTGCTTCCTACGTCGTCGCTCATTTCCTCCAGAGTGCTTCCTACGTCGTCGCGCTGTGCGAACAAGCCATAAGGCCGCCCGTCCGGCTGGCGTAGGCTGATTTGCACCGCCTCCCCTGCGGCAAAACCAACGGCGTCTACAGTGAAAGTCGTTCCCGGTAGACCGCTCAGCGGCAGGACGCTCAACTGAGGTTCGATCCGGCAGACATCGTCTGCAAGGCTAAGTTCACCGTTTGCGGTTACGATGCCGAGATCGTTCAGCTCTTCCTCGGCCAAGAAAAGATTACCCTGCAACAGGCCAGGGCGCCGGTGCTGATCGGCGCTTCCTGCAAGCGTGCCTGTGCGGTTGCCGTCGTGTTGGCAACGCCAAATCCGAATAGCGGCCAGTAGAAGAGCCCGAAGACGAGCAGCATGCCCAGGTGTAGCGGTGCGAGCGTCGCGCTCAGCCGAAACAGATCCTGAGCCGAGAAGGTCTGCGAGCCATCCCCGCCGATCTGCTGGAACATCGTCAGCGGCTTGGCGCTCACCACTAACGTGATACAGTAACCGATGCCAGCTGCGGTGATAAAAGCCAATGTCAACGGATCGAGGCCACTGCTGAAGGCGAGGAGCACTGTCAGCGGCGCGATAACTGCACCGCGCGCCGAGCGCGACGTAATATACAAATGCGAGGTCAAGGTGATCAGCGCGACTGCTAGCAGCACCAGGAGGCTTGAACCCAAGTTCGCAACGCCACTATTGACCAGTAGCGTATCGACCAGCCATTTACCGGCACCGCTTTCCACCAGCGCTTCCGACAAGCTCAGGCTGGCGGCCACAAACATGATCATCTCCCACTCGACGCCCTTCGCCGCATCTTTGAATTTCAGCACGCCCCAGGTGGGAATAGTGACGGCGAGCGCGCCAAGTATTGCGATCAGCGCATTGTCGATGCCATGCAAGCTCTCGGTCGCCCAAAGTAGCACAAGCAACCCGGTAACGGCGGCGATATAGCGCTCTTGCTTGCTCATCGGCCCTGGCTGCGGCAACTTGCTTAGTGCTGCACCCGCGAGCGGCAGCTTGCGTCGTTCGGCGTCGAGAAACAGCCGTAAAATGACCCAGGTAGTGCCGAATGCCGAGATAGCGGCAAACGGCAAACCCATCAGCGTCCACTCGATAAAGGAGAGTGAGCGTCCAGTGAGCTGGCCAAGTGCGTCGTTGATCACCAGATGTGCGCCTGCACCCACGAGCGAAGCCACAGCGGTCTGCAAAATATTCACCGGCAGCATAATCGCGAGCGCGCGATTGATGCGGCTATCGTTGAACACTGCGGCCATCACGGTGTAAATCGGCACCATCAACGCTGCGCGCGCCGAGGTCGAGGGGATGAGCAGGGCAGTTCCCAACAGTACTGCTGTGAGCAGGTAGAACAGTTGCTCAACATTGGCCGCGCGTCGTGCCGCAAGCACGGTTAAACGCGCCGACACACCCGCTTTGTTCAGGGCGCTTGCGACGATAAACGCGCCGATCATAGCCAGACCACCGAGTTGCCCAGGCTGGCGAACAGGTTTTCGCTGGTGATAGTACTGGAAAGCACCAGGCCTGCCGCCGCAATGAGCGCGACAAAGGTGTCGTTGAGCTTCGTTAATGTCCAGCCGATGACAGTTAATGCGAAGGTGGCGAGGGCGATTTTGCCACCAATACTCAAAGCTGCGGGGAGCGCCGCAACCCCAGTGATACTGATCAGCGCGAGGACAAGCGCAATAATGGTCTTGCGCTCGAGCGCTGGTACAAATGGCCAGGCGGCCGGTGGTTTGATATCATTGAGTCGCATGCTTGCTCCCCTGCAAAAACTCGTGCCGATTACACGTGTTATACAAAAGAGCAAGCGCCGCACTTAAAAATACGTCCGCCTTTTGCAAAGCCTGTTTAGCCGGTTTCGAGCAAAGCTTGCACAGGTTTGAAGTTTAGCTTAGCATACCGTGCTAAGCCTTCGCGACCCTCGTGTGCGATGATCGTTCGTGCTGCATGCTGCAACTCGTATATCGCCGAAGCACCGCGCGGTAATGCGCCGTTTAAACCCGCCTTACGGCCCAGCACTTGAAGTTCGGCACCAAAACGCGTGCTGGCCAGAATCGAAGCGGCGGCAACTGCAATGCTGCGCGACTCAGCGTGATGATATTGAGTCGGTTTTGGCATTCCAGCACTGGCAAAGGCGCTATCAAGGCGATCGGCACGCTGCGAAAACTGATCACACACGATCGCTGTACTCTGAGTGGTTTGCCAAATGGGCAACGCCGCTTCGCTATATAATGTCGCTAGTAATAGGTTGATGTTGTTATACGCAGCATAACGCTGGTTGTACGCTTCCGGCATAAGCGCCAGCACAAAACGTCGCTGTGCTGGCACGAGACGCTCGATTGCCTCGGCAATACGTGGCAGCGTCTGCGCGCCTACTGTCTTACTATCGCGCACCCCGGCCGCTGTTAAAGCCGCCGCTTGTGATGGTTCTACGTATACGGCAGCTACTACCAAGGGGCCAAACCAATCGCCCTTGCCCGACTCGTCGAGCCCAATCTGTGCCGTTTCGAGTGCTATACGACCGAGGTCGGCTGCCGGTACCTCCGAGCGCTCAGCGATCCAGCGCTCGATGCGCCGCCGCAAAACAGTGTCGGTGCCGCCGACCACAAAACGCCCGCGCTTCGGATAATAGTTCAACGTCGCGGTTTGCGCCCCGGCGCTGATCAGCACTTGCTCGCCATAAGGGACAGGTTTGCCCGTACGGTAGCTCCAGCCTTGAGCGTTGATAAAGGTATAAAGCTCCGCGAGATCGGATGTACTCATGAGCGGTAGTGCTCCTGTAGAAAAAGACGCCGCGCTGACGGGCATTGTGCTTGCCGGTGGTACAAGCCGTCGCCTCGGCTACGACAAACGTTGCCTGCGATTCTGGGGAGAAGAACATTCGACTCTGCTCGAGCACACAGTGCAGATCATCAACACACTCTGCGCCGAGACCATTGTGGTACTCAACGATGCCGAGATGTGGCCGGAACTTCCTGCGCGTATTGTGCCAGATTACTGGCCTAACAGTGGCCCGCTTGGCGGCATTGTAAGCGCGCTCCGGGTTATGCGCCACGAATACGCGCTTGTCGTGGCCGCCGATATGCCGTTTTTAAATAGCACCTTGCTCAGCGCACTCTGCGGGGAGCCGCGCAACTACGATGTCCTTGTGCCACAGCAGTACGATGCGCAAAGCGGCATGTTGTGGCCTGAGCCTCTGCACGCGCTGTATGCCCGTCGTTGTTGTCCATCATTTGTGGCCCAGCTGGTAGTTGGCGATGCAGCAGTTCATCGTGCGCTCAACACTGTCAGAACGCGCTACCTGCCACCATCGTATTGTACGCACTTCGATGCCAGCGGTAAAACATTTTGGAGTATTAATACAGTCGAAGATGTCGATCGTATAAGGCGGCAGCTTCGCGCAGACGAACACTAACAGGCGGTACCAAGGGGCTATTGAGCGAGATATGTAGCTGCGGTACGATCATAGAAAGCGTTTCACACAACATTGTAACTATCACGATAGCAGGGTCGTAAACTTATGCGTATCTCCCCCGATCATCCTCGATTACGCGTTATTGCTTTGTGCTGTTGGATTGTCGGCGGCTGGTGTTTTACCCAAGCCGGCATCCTCGTCGGTGATATTTCGGTTCTCCTAAACGTTAGCCTTATTCTACTAAGCTCTTTCTGCTTTGCTGTCGGCATTGGTTTCTGGCTACTCGGTACCGATCATCGTGCTGGAGTTGTGCTCGACCCTAAGGGCCTCATGTTGAATCTAGGCCAATCTGCTGCCTTCGTAAGCTGGGACAACATCGCTGAAATCGCCTCAACGCAGCGACGATCGAGTTTGTTAGCGCTCGGTAGTACGCAGCAGATCGGCATTCGTTTGCACGACATCGATTCCTATCTACAGAGCTACGAGCCACGGTTACCTGCCTCGCATGGGTTTTTTGCACAACTCCTACGTGCCCTTCGATCGCAGCTTGCGCGGCAGGATCACGTGCCCTCCTACAAGCAGCTCACGCGATTTCGCCATCGTACCGGCTTCGATCTTATCATTCCCGAGGCGCAACTTGGTGGGCGTGCTGAAGCCTTTGTGGAATTAATCGAAATCTATCGTTATAACCCACGCCAACGGCGCGAGCTACGGTTTATTCACGGCTGAAATGTACTCTAAACTAGCGAGCGAGCTACGCGTTACTCGCTGATTTAGTTTTGCGCGAGAGCAGCTGCACACAAAAACCGCCCACCGAATATTCGGTGGACGGTTTTGATTGGTAGCGGCGGCAGGATTCGAACCTACGACCTTCGGGTTATGAGCCCGACGAGCTGCCACTGCTCCACGCCGCGATGTGCGCCGTTGTCGTTACACAGGGTAACGACAACGGCGCGTTGTGGTGGTCAGGTGCGCGGACCTACGCTCCCAGCGGGTAACCCGCCAGTACTATCGGCGCTGCGGTGTTTCACCCTCCGGTTCGGGATGGGGCGGGGTGGGGCCACCGCGCTCAGCGCACACCTGTGGTGGCCAGGCCTCAGCGGCCTTTTCCCAGATCGCGCCCTTGCCGCCGTCGGCGTCCCGTGCTCCTTATGGCGCTGGCTCCTGTCCTGCCGCTGTGCCCGGGCCTCGTGCCCCGGCCGCTCGCCGCCCCCC
>JAAUTF010000521.1 GCA_012031775.1 Candidatus Altimarinota bacterium
ACCCCACCATGCTCAAGCATCTGATCTCATTCTCCCTCCAACAGTCCACGCTGGTGATCCTCATCGCCTTGGGGCTCTTGGTTTACACCCTTGCACGTCTGCCGAAGATGTCGGTGGATGTGTTTCCCCGAGCTCAACGCGCCACCGTGGTTCTCCTGACCGAGGCGGGCGGGCTGGCGGCGGATGAAGTTGAGCAGTATGTCACGTTCCCGCTGGAGGCGGCGGTGCGGTATACCGGTCGTCATCATTCTCAAATTCGCCCTCGCGTGGAAGCCGAAAACCAGAGCTAAAAGGCGAAGGGCTAGCCACCTGATCATCATCATCGCGCAACGAGACATCATCGTCAGAGAAATAGGCATCGTCGCTTGGAGAAGCTGAGTCGACTGCTGTCTCTGCATCGATCATCTCACCGCGCTCGATCGCCATCTGACGCAGCTTGCTGAAGATCGTCTCCTCTGGTTCTTCGATACGCGGCGACGAACTGAGAAAGCCGGTGCCCTGGCGCGGTGACGGCTGCTGCCAGCTATAGCCAGCAAGGTTGCCCTCATCGTCGTCGTTCAAATTGAAGCTTGATGTAGGATGGGCGGATGGTAGGGGCGGCGTGCCATCGTCGATCGAGAACGGCTGTAGCGAAGGCGGCAGCGTGCTACCGCGCAAATCGGCCTGCTCATCGCCGCCATTCAGGTCGAGATCGTCGATCGAGAATGGTATCAACTCGCTCAGACCATCGTCGAAACCCATCGACGATGTAGTATCAGCGGCATCCGTCGTATCCAGCGACCAATCGAAGGGATCGATCTCGGGTGTAACAAGACTCGACTGCGCCGAGGCGGCGGGCGTCTCAATCGCGGCGATATCATCATCAGAGAGACCAAGATCACTCAAGGAGAAGGGCGTCAACTCCGGCTCTGGCGGCGGAGGCGCAGCGTCGCGCTCGATCTGCTCGACAAGCTCTGCGGTCAGGCCGAGATCGCTCATCGTCAGCGCTTCACGATCTGCAGTCGGCAGCGTATCGGCGGGCAGATCGTCGGCGGCGAGGGCGGCGATCTCTTCATCGGAGAGGCCGAGATCGCTCAGCGAGAACGGCGTCAAGTCGGATTCTGTGGGCGACTGAACTGGCTCAACAAAAGCGTCGATAGCGGCACGCGACTTAAACTCATCCGCCTCGGGCGCAAGTTCATCGAGGCTAAAAGGCAGCAGATCCGGCTCGGCAGGCAGGTCGGCAGCAGCAGGACGAGCATCGACCGTTTCATCCGTGAGGGTGAACGGCTGTAGCGACGCGTCAGCTGCCAGAGCGTCCATCGTCACCGAATCGGTGACCGGGTCAGTCATAAAGTCGAATTCATCGGGCAGCGCTTCCATGGCAAGCAAGCTGGCGAGAAAGTCATCATCGGCGGCGTTATCGCGGCGCGGGGCAGAGGGTGGGCTCGCCGGTGGCTCCATCCAGGCAGCACTAAAGAAATCATCGTCGGCAGCCGTGCCAGCGGTAACAGCTACCTGTTGCTCTTGTGCGCGGCGCTCCTCGTCTTCGCGGCTACGCCGTTCAAGCCAGGCCTGCTCGTCCCAAGCGGTAAGGCTATTATCGGGATCAGGATAATCCGGCAGCGTCTCGAATAATGAGCGCGCAACCGTCTGATACGGATCGAGGCGCTGTGCCGTTTGCCAGTAATGCTCGCCGCTGCGATCGCCGGAAGCGAGCAAGATATACCCAAGCAATAGATTCGCCTTAAGCACATCGGGGCGCTGCTGCAAAATGGCGCGCAGCTCATCGCTAGCCTCGTGCTCCTGGCCATCGCGCCAGAGCGCCTCGGCCAGCCCGACCCGCGCATCAAGGCGCTCAGGCGACTCTTCGACAACGCTGCGAAACTCCTGAATGGCTTGCGGCAGCATATGGCCCTTGGCATAGAGCCGTGCGAGGCCGGGCTTGCTCAGGCGCAGCGAGGCGTTCTCGCTGCCCCAAACCTCGGCGTAAAGCCGCAGCAACTGGCTGCGTAGCTCGGGCATATCGGGGCGTATCTCGAGAGCCTGCTCGAACTCGGCAACAGCACGATCGATACGCCCGCGCCGCTCCTGAGTAATACCTAGCCCAACATGGGCGGGAATGCTTTCCGGATCAGCGGCGAGCACGCGGCTAAAGGCAGCCTCAGCCTGATCGAACTGCCGCCCGGCCAGATAAGCTTCTCCAAGGATGCGATGCGCTTCAAGATTGTCTGGATATTGCTCCAGGATGTGCTGGGCTACAGCAATTGCGTAATCGATCTGATTCTGCTCAAGATAGGCACGCGCCTGATCGTAAGCAGCTTGCAGGCTGACTATAGCCATCTCGGCTCCTCCTGCTAACCGGTTGAGAGAGTGGGAACTGTCGCAGAGCGTTATGCTCAACTGCAGGTGCAACGACGCGCGGCACAAGCAGATCTGCAGAATGTGTAAAGTATAAAACTATTATAACGGCAGTGTCAAGAAGAGAAAGCGGGCAATATCGCGACAATTAAGCTTTTTCAGGCCAATTTGCTTTACGCCGCATGGGTTTACTGTCACCACGGTGCAGCAGTATCGCTACAGCACAAGGCACTGAATATACCAATTTTGGTTCATACAGAGCGGATGTGCCCAGATGCGTAAAGAAAAAGGAGATAGTCGAATGACTATCTCCTCGTATCATACTGGTCGGGGCGACTGGATTTGAACCAGCGACCTCCTGAACCCCATTCAGGTGCGCTACCGGTCTGCGCTACGCCCCGCAACGCCGCTTATTATAGCGCGAGCGGCGCTATGCGTCAAACATCATAAGCAGTACCGTTTGGCGCGGCTTGTTGAACGCTACGTTCTACGCACAGTAGGTACAAGGAATCAGCGATTTTGCTCACCGCTCACGTCTTCGCGCCAGATCAGCGCGGCAAACATACCGAGGATAGCGCCAAAGAAAGCACCGCCGATACCCCAGATCAGTGCGGTGCTCAAGAGCACCACCAGCCAGTAGGCGATCAGGCCTTGCGCCGGGGCCATCTCCATGCCGACGATGACAAGCGTACGAATGCCGATGCCCAACAAGATCGAGCCGATCGCAAGAATAATTGCGCCGCGAACGGCAAAGCGAATCTGACGTTGTGAAATCTTCATTGTCTGCCTCCGGCAGCCTAAGCAGGGTTAGAAAAGATGTGGCTGTTGATTCTAATGGCTTTGCTACCAGAACCAGTGACCACAGATTCACTCCGCGGGTAAGGGGAACTCGATCACGAAATGGGCACCGCGCTGGCTTGGCTCAAGCCAAACACGACCGCCGTGCGCGCCGACGATCTCACGCACGATGGCCAGGCCCAAGCCGCTACCGCCCGCCGGGCCAGCCACACCACGCTCCCAGAGATGCGCGGCGATCTGCGGATCGACGCCAGGCCCATCATCAGCGACGGCGATACGCAGTGCGGCAGCCTGTGGTGCGCGCGCCACTTCCACTGCAACAGTGCCACCGGGCGGGGTGTAGCGCAAGGCGTTATCAAGCAGGTTCAACACCACCTGCTTGATCCGATCGCGATCACCATCGATTGTAGGCAGCTCAGGCATAGCAGAAAAGGCGAGCATCACACCGGCGCGGCGGGCGCGGCCTTGCTGCAAACGGCATAGCTCCTCAACCAGCACGGCAAGGTCAATACGGCGGCGCTCGCCATCGAGCACGGCCGCATCGGGGGCTTTCAGCAGTTCATCGACTAGGCGGCGCAAGCGCTCCGATTCGTTTTCGATCAGGGCAAGCGCGGGCAGTTGGGCTGCCCAGCCTCATCGCGCAAATTCTCCACTGTGCCAAGGATAGCGGTGAGCGGGGTGCGCAATTCGTGCGAGACGCTACGTAGCAGGCGGCTGCGCGCCATCTCAAGCGCTCGCAACTGCGTTACATCGCGCACTACTACCACTGCCGTGGGCAGCTGCGCAGCCGTACCATCGCCGGCGATCGGGAAATTCGTTACCAGCAAGGTCTTACCATCGTGCTGAACTTCTCGCTCACCGCGCTCCTCTAGCATCAGCAGGCGCGCCAGATGGGTAGTATCACGGACTACATCTTCAACGTCTTGTATTCTGAATGCCGACCCAAGCATACGCTCTGCGGCGGCGTTGGCGTAGATCAACCGCCCGTGTGCATCGACGGCGAGCACGCCCTCGGAGATAGCGCCAAGTACTGCCGCGAGCTGACGGCGCTCTTGCTCGCTGCTCGCGATCTGCCCACGCAATTCGTGCGCTAGCTGCTCTAGGCTGCGCGCCAGTAGGCCGATCTCATCGCCGCGCCCACCGAACGGTTGCGCTATATCGGCCTGGCCTTCGTTACGCGCTAGCGTTGCGGCGTGAGCACTTAAAGCGCCGATCGGGCGCGCGATCGAGCGCGCGACCAGCCAACTGATCAATGCCATCACCGCCGCCGCAAGCAGGGCGGCCTGCAAACCAAAGCGCTGTAGTTCAGCAAGTAGATCGCGCTCTGCCACCGTCGAGCGCGACAACTCGACAACACCTAAGAGCGGACTGGTGCCGATAGGTGCGGCGGTGTAGCGTCGCACCTCAACTTGCGAAACGGGCAGCGGTAGGGGGCTGCGGATGAACACGCGGGCCGCACGGCTGGGGAAGGGGCCGAGATCGTCGCTGGCACCGAGCAGCGCCCCGCCCGCCGAGAACAAGCGCACCGCCACATCGCCTGGCAACAACGCACGCTGCGGAACCTGGTCGGCGAGCGCGGCGAACTCGTACGCCGTCGGTAACCAGTAGCTC
>JAAUTF010000522.1 GCA_012031775.1 Candidatus Altimarinota bacterium
CGGCTGCCAATGCGCTGCACGCCGAGTGGAGCATGGCTGCCGCCCGCCGCCGGCAAACATGTGCTCTGCGAGAAGCCGCTCGCCACAAGTGAGGCCGAGGCGATCAGCATGTTCGAGACCGCCCGCGAGCATGGCGTCTGGCTTATGGAGGCATTTATGTATCGCTTCCACCCACAGACACGTCTGGTGCAGCGCTTGCTTAGCGAGGGTGTTGTCGGCACTCGGCAGCTTATCCGTGCTTCATTTGGTTTTGCTGTGAGCGATCCGGCCAATGTCCGACTCAGCGCCGACCTTGCCGGTGGCGCGCTGATGGACGTGGGCTGTTACTGTGTGAATGCCGCACGTTGGGCGGCGGGAGTGCGCCCTGTTCGTGTTAACGCAGCCGCGCGCTGGGCGGCTAGCGGGGTGGACGAAACACTGGCGGCGACGATCGAGTACCCAAATGGAACGATCGCCCAGATTGCATGCAGCCTCGCTGTGTCACGTCATCACTATCTACAGATCGCCGGTAGTAACGGCCTGATAGAGCTCGATCAACCATTTACGCTGCTGCCTGATCGCGCCAGTGCTATTCGCATCCAGCGCGGGACAACCGACCAACATAACGAGATGCTCCATGTTGATAGTGTCGACCACTTCCGCCTCGAAGCCGAGGGATTCGCGGCGCTGATCGCCGCTGGGCACCAAGACGATGGCAACCTGCCATCAATGCCGCTCGTCGAGACACTCGACAATGCGGCCACGATCACCGCGCTGCTCGCCAGCGCCCGTTCCGGCCTCTGGGTAGAGGTCTAAAAAAAGGGGGTGACTCGCAGCGCTGCCATGCTGCACGTCACACCAAGCATACTAAAAGGAGCATCCAATGGCTACGAATTACGACATCAAGGACATTAACCTGGCAGAACAGGGTCGCAAGCGTATGGAGTGGGCCGAGCAGGAGATGCCGGTACTGCGCCTGCTGCGCGAGCGCTTTGAGAAGGAACGCCCGCTCGCCGGCTTACGCCTGAGTGCCTGTTTGCACGTTACCAGCGAGACCGGCAACCTGATGCGCGCGCTCGCTGCGGGCGGGGCAGATGTGGTGCTCTGTGCGTCGAACCCGCTCAGCACGCAGGACGATGTCGCCGCTGCGCTTGTGGCTTTTGAAGAGATCCCGACGTATGCGATCAAGGGCGAGAGCAACGACGTGTACTACAGCCACATCAAGTCGGCGCTCGACCACAACCCCCATATCACGATGGACGACGGTGCCGACCTTGTCCACGGCGTGTTGAAGGAGCGCCCCGACCTGATTAATGCGATGTATGGTTCAACCGAAGAGACAACCACCGGGGTGATTCGTTTGCGCGCGATGGCCGCCGACGGCGTGCTCACCTTCCCCGTGATCGCGGTGAACGACAGCGACACTAAGCATCTCTTCGATAACCGCTACGGCACTGGCCAGAGCACGATCGACGGTATTATCCGCGCGACCAATGTGCTACTCGCCGGCAAGACGTTTGTCGTCGGCGGCTACGGCTACTGCTCGCGCGGTATCGCCGAGCGCGCCGCGGCCTTGGTGCCAACGTCGTTGTCACCGAGATCAACCCGGTACGCGCGCTCGAAGCGGCGATGGACGGTTACCGCGTGATGCCGATGGTGCAGGCCGCTCCGCTGGCCGATTTCATTGTCACCGCCACCGGCGACAAAAACGTGATCGACGAGAGCGCTTTTGCGGTGATGAAAGACGGCTGCGTGGTGGCTAACAGCGGCCACTTCAATGTTGAGATCAACATTCCGGCGCTCGAGCGGATGAGTCTGGAGAAGCGCCAGCCGCGCGCCTTCGTCGACCAATACTGGCTCAAAGACGGGCGTAAGATCAATTTGCTCGGCGAGGGCCGCCTGATCAACCTTACGAGCGCCGAGGGCCACCCCTCTGCCGTAATGGACATGAGCTTCGCCAACCAGGCGCTGGCCGCCGAATTCTTGGTGCGCAACAAGGGTAAACTGAGCAATGGCGTTCACGCGCTGCCCAAGGAGCTCGACCGCGAGATCGCCGCGCTCAAGCTACATGCTATGGGCGTAACAATCGACGTGCTCACCCCCGAACAGGATGCCTATCTTAACAGCTGGCAGGAAGGCACGTAATCCAGGAAGCGGCCTCCATAAGGGCGCGCTGCGCCCATACGTAAGGGCGCAGCGTGCTGCGCCCTCACTCAACAAGAAGTATGTCAACTACATTCACCAGCTCCCCACGTTTCTACTTCACCAGTGAAAGCGTGAGCGAGGGCCACCCGGACAAGCTCTGCGACCAAGTCAGCGATGCCATCCTCGATGCCTTTCTGGCCCACGATGTCAGGGCGCGCGTCGCCGTTGAAACAGCCACCACCACTGGCCTGATCGTCGTGATGGGCGAAGTTACCTTTGCCAAAGGCTACATTCCGATCGAGGAGATCGTGCGCCAGACTGTAAAGGAGATCGGCTATGTCGACGCCAGCTTTGGCTTCGACGCCGACACTTGTGGCGTGATGGTCGCTGTTCATGGTCAATCGCCCGACATCGCTATGGGTGTCGACAAGGCGCTTGAGGCGAGAACTGGCCAGATGGGTGACGCCGAAGTCGAGGCGATCGGCGCGGGCGATCAGGGCATGATGTTCGGCTTCGCCTGCAACGAGACGCCTGAACTGATGCCCGCCAGCATCGCCTTGGCTCACCGCCTCACCCGCCGCCTGGCCAAGCTGCGTAAAGAAGGTACGATTGCCTATCTGCGCCCAGATGCGAAGAGCCAGGTAACGGTCGAGTACAGCTACGGCAAGCCGGTGCGCGTCGATACGGTGCTGGTTAGTACGCAACATGCCCCCGATGTAAGCCAGGAGCAGATCCGCGAGGATGTGATCGAAGCGGTGATCCACGCCGAGATCCCCGGCGAGTGGCTCGACGACCATACCAAGTACTTTGTAAATCCCACCGGGCGCTTCGTTGTTGGCGGGCCAATGGGCGATAGCGGCCTCACCGGTCGCAAGATCATCGTCGACACCTACGGCGGCGTGGCGCGCCATGGTGGCGGAGCGTTTAGCGGCAAAGACCCGAGCAAGGTCGATCGAAGCGCCGCCTACGCGATGCGCTGGGTGGCGAAACATATCGTCGCCGCTGGCCTGGCTGAGCGCTGCGAGATCCAGGTGAGCTATGCGATTGGGGTAGCGAAGCCGCTCTCGTTGAGCGTGGAAACCTTTGGCACCGGCAAGATCGCCGACGAAGCCATTCTTACTGCGGTGAACGAGGTCTTCGACTTGCGGCCGGGTGCGATCATTCGCGACCTCGACTTGCGACGACCGATCTATCGCCAGACAGCAGCGGGCGGTCACTTCGGGCGCACCGATGTCGACCTGCCATGGGAGCGTACCGACCGCATCGAGTTGCTGCGCAAAGCGGCGGGGCTCTAAAAGAAGGGAGGCCGTCGGGCAGCACTGCTGCCCGACGGCTTTTTTTATTTTTGCAACAAGCTCGCGCTAACCAGCAACTGCACTGCGTGAAGTGGCGGGTTATCGATATCGATCGACGGCGAGTTGGGTGCGCTGGCGGGCAAAGACGCCCAGAGAGTTTGTTGCCAGGCGCGGCAATCGGCCTCAGTAAAACTGGCTGGGATCGTGATGCATATAGCGCGACGCCGTCTTCGTCGATACTATCGCCGCTAACCTCAAACAACCTCAGCGCTTCTTTATCTGACACCAGCCCCTGTAAGCGCGCCCTCACCCGGCCATAGAGCAGCACAGTCGCTGCAAGAACAGGCTGTGGCTCTGGTGAATGCGGGACGAAACGAACCACCACATCCGCAAGCTTACGCTGCACGCGCACAAACCGTGAGATGTCGCGGTCGCGCGCGTTGTCGAGTGCGCGAACTTCAGCGGAGCTATAGCCGCGCTGCACAATATCGCGCTCCTGTCGCCAACGCCCGCAGCAGGGCCGGCTCGGGATCGAGATACACCGTGAGATCGAAGAGGTCGTACAATGCTGGTGGCGTGAGCGTCAGGGCACCATAGGCGAGCACCAGGCCAGTTGCGCTAACAAGCTCTGGGCCGCGTAGGCGTCCGCTGCGATGGTCGTAGACCGGCTTTTCGATTGTGCCGCCAGCGCGCAAGGTCGCGAGGTGCTCGGCCATAAGATCAAGCCGGTGCGCAGCTGGATCATCACTGGTTAACCCCAGGCGCGTGCGTTCGACCCGGTCGTAGCGGTGATAATCGTCGAGGCAGATCGGCGTCACACCCTGTTTTCCCAGCAGCCGCGCGATGCCACGCACCAGTGTGGTTTTGCCGGCACCATTCGCGCCGACGATGCCGAGCATAAGCGGTTGGTACATAAGCCGTTGTTTCCGGAAGTGTTCTACTGACGATATGCTCGTCATATAGCGGAAATCGGGAGTCAGGAACCAGAATAGAGCAGACTTAGTGCGTCACAGTGCGATTTCTGCTGCGCGAGCTAACGCAATTGCAGCTTTGAAATTGCATCTATCGCATTGAGACGCCATCATTATACTGCCGATAGCCGGGCATGTTGAACTGCGCTAGTACGCTGAAGCCTATGTCCGCCTCCGGCGGACGCCGGATTGTGTAGCGACGCCCTCGTGCTGATGCGCCGGGCTAGGGGGACGAAGCCGGCTGAAGCGGGCTGGTATGCTTGATATAATTGTTGAAATTCATAAGCCCGCTTCAACCCCGCTACAAACTTCCGCTGCGGTGCTCACAGCAACGACATTTTAGGAA
>JAAUTF010000523.1 GCA_012031775.1 Candidatus Altimarinota bacterium
CTTGTGCAGTCGCTAGACCAGCGCGCGCGTGAGGCGGAGATTCTGCGCGCGGCGGGAACGTCGATCAATGCTACACTCGACAGTCAGGAGGCGATACAGCGCATCATCGAGCAAATGGCCCGCGTTGTACCGCACGATAGTGCTTCGGTGCAGCTGCGTCGCGGCGATCGCACTGAGATCATCGGTTGTCGTGGTTTTAGTAGCGCTAACGAGGTTATCGGTCGCGACATGGCGATTAGCGGCAACCCACTTCACGAAGCTATCTATCATTATGCGAAGCCGGTTTGCATCGCAGAAACCACCGGTCTCAGCGGTTTTTATGGTGTGCCGGAGTATACGATCCGCTCGTGGCTCGGCCTCCCGCTGCTCTTTCGTGGTGAGGTGATCGGTATGCTTACGCTCGATAGCGCGCTGCCGCATCATTTTAGCGCCGACCATGTTCGTATGGGCCTCGCCTTCGCCAGCGAAGTCGCCGTTGTGCTTGAACACATCCGCCTCTACCAACAGGCACTGAGCGCGCGCGCGCGCCTGACAATCCTGCACCAGGCTATCCCCGAGATCACTGCGCTGAGCCTCATGCCCGAGCAGGTTTATCGCGCCATCCATGCCACTGTGGGCCGCCTGATGCCAGCCGATGCCTTTGTTATCAGCTTGTTACGCGCAGAGCGCTCTATCGTTGAGCATGTCTACATGGCCGACAGCGGCGGCGTCTGGCCACGACGCGAGAGCGTCTGGGAGCACAGTTTTACGGAATACCTTGTGCAGCGCGGCACAACGCTGCGCTACGGCGATGTCGCCGAGGTCAAGGGGTATCAGTTCGTGCGTTTCGGCGCGCTGCGTGCAACACGCTCGGGCCTGGCGGTGTTGCTGCGCGGCAGCGGCGGGCCGCTGGGCCTGCTCTTTGCCCAGAGTTATGCGCCAGCAGCGTATTCGCTCGAAGATCAGGAATTGCTCGAACTGCTCGCCGCCCACGTCGCTACCGCTCTTGAAAGCGCCGCACGATTTGCTGACCTCGACCGCCTGGCGACGACGGATGCGCTGACGGGCCTAGCGAACCGCCGCCATTTTATGGATCTGGCATGGCTCGAAACGACGCGCAGCCAGCGCTATCAGCATCCGCTCTCGTTTATTCTCTTCGACATCGATAATTTTAAAGCGCTGAATGATCGCTTCGGCCACCTTGTAGGCGATGAGGTGCTGCAAAAGTAGCGGATACATGCCGCGCCTGGCTACGCACGAGCGATACCCTGGCGCGGTACGGCGGTGAGGAGTTGATCACACTGCTCCCGGAAACGGGTGCGCCCGGCGCGCTACACACCGCCGAGCGGCTGCGGCAGGCGATCGCGCGTCTTGCTATTCCCGCGCAGGGCACAACCATCCGCGTATCGGCAAGCTTCGGTGTGACGACGCACGAGGGCGACCGGTATTGCGATGTTGACGAGTTGATACGTCGTGCCGATCAAGCGATGTACGCCGCCAAACGCGCGGGCAAGAACTGTGTGGTTGCCTGGGAGCAGCTCAGGGATTAGCGCCATAGCGGGCAGGTCGGTTAACAAAGCTAACCGACCTGCCCGCTACGTCGTTATTCGCGCGCGAGCGCGGCGTTGATATCGGTGCGCGATTGCGTCCTGGAGATCGTGATCACATCGGCGCTCGCGAGCGCGGGCTTGTCGTTGTAGAACTCGCTCACATACCCCGCTATCGCCGGCCACGCCGTCGGCGTCGAAGCCAACACGGTAGCTGCCGGCCTCCAAAGCCTGGCTGGCGAAGCTGCCGTCCTCTGCGCTAAACCAGAAGCTCACCACCTGACCTGCTGCGTTATAAACAGTCACTAGCACGTCCTCGAGCGGCTCGCCGGTGTCGGCAGCAGTCACGGTGCCACGAATTTGCGCACCGCGTTTTAGCTCGCCATCGATCATAGCGACCGTCTGCTCCGCCACTACCGTTACTTCGGTGGCGTCGGCGATGCGCGAGGCATTGCGGTAATATTTCGAGAAGTACACCGCTGTCTCGGCGAAAAAGCCCGTCAGGAAGCGCACCTTGTAGTTGCCATCGGCCATGCCTTGCAGCCGATAGCTGCCATCGTTCTCGCTCAAGGTGATCGCAACGATCTCGTCGTCGTCGGTCGATGGCGTGCCGCGATCGTCCTCGGCCAGCACGATTACATTCGCAATCGCAACCTCGGTATCTTCGGCAGTAACGGTTCCGCTGATGGCTCCGCCGCGCTCAAGCGCGATATCCACGCCGGTCACGTTCTCGTCGACGCTGAGCGCTGTGTTCAGTTCCGAGCTAACATAGGCGCTTGTTGTGTTATCAAAGGCGTAGATCGTCACAAATTCCACGCGATAGCGCCCGTCGGGCAAAGCCGAAGTGGTATAGCTGCCGTCGGCGGACGTCAGCGCATAGGCGACAAAGGGCGTAGCACCGGGGGCCTGGCGCGTCAGATCGTAGACGGCGACGAAGACATTTTCAAGGCCGGCACCGCTATCCTCGGCGGTGACCGTGCCACTGATGCGGGAGCCGCGAGCCAGGATGGCGTCGATGTTGCGCAGTTCCTCACCGGCGGCAAGGGTCAGCGGGCCGCCGCTATAATCGGCGGGCAGGAAGGCACGTGTTGCTAGGTCGCGCGCATACTGCGGGTTAAATGTAACGCGGTAGCTAAAATCCGCGCCGATGTCGTCGAGCACATCGCTGCTATAGGTGCCGTCTGCAGCGGTGCGTGCGACGGTCGCAAAGCTATAATCGCTCGCGCCAGGGCTGCGCACGGAGATCATCACAAAGACATCGCTGAGCGGGTTGCCATTGCTATCGACCACCTGCCCGCTGATCTGTGCGCTGGTGCTCTGGCGAGTAAGGCTGATGTCGAGGCGCTCCTGGAGCGCGTTTAAGGTCAGGGCGACGGTGTCCGTCAGGTAGCCGCTAGCGCGTGTCCCATCGACGGCTGGCTCGAAGCGCACAGTAACATCGCCGCGCTCCATACCGTCGATGCTGTAGTTACCGTTTGCATCGCTGATCGCGGCCCCGATCAGATTGTCAGCGGCATCGCTGACCAGTACGCTCACATCGCTCAGCGTTCCGCCGTCGCTAGCGGTGATGGTGCCGTTAAGCGCTGCGCCGCGCTCGAGCGCGATGCTGATCTCGGTAGTTGCGTCGCCTGTAACGACGGCGTTCGGGCTGCGCACCGGCGCGTAGAGCTGTGTTGTTGCGTCGTAGGAGCCGGAGGGGTCGAAATCGACGTTAAAGGTGCCGGTGGGCACATTGGTGAACAGATAGCCGCCGAAGCGGTCGGTCAAGATCGATTGTACCGTGTTCTCGTCAGCGTCGAGCAGCCTGACGAGCACGCCGGGCAGACGCGTCTGGCTGTTGGTGCCAGCAGCGGTGACAACGCCACCGAGCTTGCCGCTCCCCGTCGGGGCTGGTTGAGCACGCTGCGGCGCATTATCGCTTGCTGCAGGGCCGGGCAGCACCCAGCCACGCAAAAAGCCATCGGTGGCAGCGTCCACGCTGGCCAGGTTTGCAGTGACCTCGAAGCGACCGACGACGTTGCGCCCGCTGGTATTGCCGTGGCCAACGATACTGTAGAAGCCGGGCGGTAGGCCGAGCGGTTGGAAGCGGAAGAGCACAACGCCATTCCGATCGGCGTTGCCGGCCAGCTCGAGCGGCTGCGTAGTGCCGTCAGGGTAGTTGATCCAGGTTGTCACGCGCTCGCCGGGGATAAAACCACCGGGATTGAAGGTGAAAATATATGTGCCGGGGCCGCTGCCAAGGCCGAAATCGTCGGGCGGCGGCGCAATACCGCCGGTATCGACGCGCACGCGTACATCGTTGGTTGGGCATTCAAGATTACCACACTGCCCATTTGTGAAGCGCCCGCGCACCCGCACTGTATCACCCGTCCGCAGACCAGGGTTCGTATAGACAAAAATGCGCCCGGTGCGGCGCTCGCCGGGGTTAATGCGCCCAAAGCGCACGGTAAAATCGGTGGGGAAGTTATTCCGGCTGATGAAATCGCCGGCACCTGCATTGAGGCTGGTGCTAGAGAGGCTAAAATTTCTGCCGTCAAAGGGAATAATCAGATCGGTGGCATTTGCGACCCCGTTGCCGTTATTCTGGGCCGTAACATTGATAGTCATGATCGTGCCGGGGCGCACCCGGCTCGGCAGATCGAACCAGATCACCATAGCCGGGTTGGTGGGCACCGCTGTCGGCGGCGGCGTGGGCAAGGGCGTGGGCAGAGTCTCACGAATGAGGGGCAAGAAGTTCTGGCCCCAGCCGACAAAGTTCTGCGGCTCAGCTTCAGCGCGCGGTGATGGCGCATTGCCAGCCTCCTGGGCGAGGAGCAGCTCGGCGCTGACCGACCAAATCAGCGCAAAAAGAAGCGCGAAACCGAGCAGCCATTTGCCGATTTTAACGTGCGGCGCACCTGGCATACGCATAAGGCAACCTTTCTCAGTATATAACATCATTGTCTGGCCGCCGCTCGTTCAACGATGAAGACGAGCAGAAGAGCAGCCCGACACCCAGCGTGGAGTGCGCAGTGCGACGAAGGGCCTGTATTATACCGCCGCTTGGAAAAAATACGCCAGCAAAAAACCGCTCTTCGGAGCGGTTTCTAGCCATGGGGATAGGTTATACCACATTCGAACGCAAATCAAAACGACGCACCCAAACGTGGCCTTAGCGGTGGGCGCCAGCGCGCGTCACGCTGTCGTCGTGACGCGCGCTGGCGCG
>JAAUTF010000019.1 GCA_012031775.1 Candidatus Altimarinota bacterium
GGAGAGCACAGAAGAGTGTCAGTCTCGACGGCTGGGAAACGCCTGGGAGGCCAAGAACGATCGTTCCCACCCGGTCGTTCGTGCCAAGGGCAACATCGACTTGCTCCACGATTCCTTCAGCGAGAGCATCATCGTCGTCCGGTGCCGTGAGTCGCCACCGGACACTCCCGTTCACGATGTCGCCGGATCCGAAATTCGATACGAATACCCCGACCTCTACGGTCTCTTCCCCCGAGAGAGTCGGCCGTCGAAATCTCTGTCGATGAGGATCGCTACGGGTGCGTTGCAGCCGCTGAGGAACGCGTCGGTAGGCGGGTGGGCTTGGGCGCCGTCGAGCGCGCGGCGGCGCGTCTACGAGCGCCTGATTTCGCCACGCCGAGACGGTGCGCGGCACCATGTTCGACGCGCAGGATCTCCATCGCGCCATCGAGGATATCTATCGCTATCCGCTACGCACCAGCGCCGCCGATCAGCTGAGCCGCCTCCTGCGTAGCGGGGCAAGCGATGAGGAGCTCGTTCAGCTGGTGATCGCCCTGCGTGATGACGACCAGCTTTGCCTGATGCACGAGGAGACCGAGACCCGCGAGCCGCAGATTATCTGTTCGCTGGGGCTGTTTCTGAGGGATGAGGGATGAGGCAAATCAGCTGATTGCAGTGTTCACAACGATCGCCAAGCGCGTTCGCAGCAGAATTCGCGAAGACGGGCCATTCTACGACAGTGAGACTGAGGGATGAACACGGGCTTTGCTCGGTTTTCATCCTTCATCCTTCATCCCTATGCTCAACATCGCCACCATCCGCGCCCGGCTCCAGTCCTTCGATCTCCGTGGCCTCTTCGTCGAGGAGCTTGGCTGGAACCGCCCGCCGCGTGGGGTGCTCGCTGGGCAGCGCACGCTCCCACCCGCAACCCTCGCCGCGCAGGTTCCATCGTTCACGCTAACCCCGATCGCCGAACTCGCCGGAGTCGTCGTCTTCGAGGTAACGGTCGCGGGCGGTGCGATCCCTGACGAGGAGCTGCGCCGGGCGATCCAGGCGGAGGTGGCGCAGTATCACCTGGAGCATTTGCTGATCTTCCTCGACGCCGAGCGCAGCAGCAGTCTGTGGTATTGGGTCAAGCGCGATGGCAGCAAGCGCTACCCGCGCCGCCACACCTATGTGCAGGGCCAGCCCGGCGATCTGCTCATCAGCAAGCTCAGTGCGATGTTCGTCGATATGAGCGACCTCGACGCCAAAGGCGAGCTGCGGCTGACCGAGGCGATCGCCGCATCCGCCGTGCGCTCGATGTCGAGCCCGTCACGAAGAGCTTTTTCAACGATTTCCAACAGTTGCACGGGGCATTGCTGGCGGCGATCGACGGGGTCAGCGATGAGCGCGACCGGCGCTGGTACGCCTCGGTGCTGCTGAACCGGCTGATGTTCATCTACTTCCTGCAGCAGCGCGGCTTTCTCGATGGCGGGAACTACCGCTATCTGCAGGATCGCCTGGCGGATTATCAGCGCCGGGGTGCTCGCTCGTTCTATGCCTTCCTGCAAACGCTCTTCTTCGCGGGTTTTGCGCAGCCCGAAGGGACACGCAGCCCGGCGGTGCAACGCAACTCGGCACCATCGCTATTTGAACGGCGGTTTGTTTCTGCAGCACGCGGTCGAGCAGCGCTACGCGACGGTCGCGGTGCCCGACAGCGTGTTCAGCCGCATCTTTGCGCTCTTTGAGCGCTACGACTGGGCGCTGGACGACTCGCCGACCGGCAATGAGCGCGAGATCAATCCGGCGGTGCTGGGCTATATTTTCGAAAAGTATATCAACCAGAAAGCCTTTGGGGCCTACTACACGCGCAACGAGATCACCGAATACCTGTGCGAACAGACTATTCATCGCCTGGTGCTCGACCAGGTCAACGAGACCTTGCCAAGCGGGGCGACGCCCTTCACCAGTGTGGGCGATCTCTTGCTGAAGCCGACAGCCGCGATCTGCCGCAGCGTGCTGATGCGGATCCTGCCCAACCTGCGCCTGATCGACCCGGCCTGCGGCTCGGGTGCCTTCCTGGTAGCGGCGATGCGGACGCTGATCAGCATCTACAGCGGGCTGCTCGGCCATGCCAAGACGCTCGGCGACAGCGTGCTGGACGGCTGGCTGCGAGGGATCGAGCGCGACCACCCGAACCTGGGCTACTACATTAAGAAGCAGATCATCGTCAACAACCTCTACGGCGTGGACATCATGGCCGAGGCAGTGGAGATCGCCCGGTTGCGCCTATTCCTGGCGCTGGTGGCGGCAGCAAACCGGGTAGAGGATTTAGAGCCACTGCCGAACATCGACTTCAACATCCTGGCCGGGAACGCCCTGATCGGCTTGCTGCGCGTGGACGAAGCAAAAGCCGAGGCCAAGCGCCAGGCCCAGCACGTCGCGCAGTTGGGCCTCTTCGATGAAGGAAAACGCGAGAGCTACCGGCAGGTGGTGGCCGAGAAGAACCGGCTGGTGGCCAGCTATCGCCACGCCGCCGACACCTTGCGCGCGGAGGATCTGAGCGCGCTGCGCGACGAGATCCAGCGCCAGCGTGCCGTCGCCGCCGACCTGCTCGACGCCATGCTGCTCGACGACTTCGGGGAACTGCGTATCCGCTACGAGGAGGCGACCTGGGACGCGGCCAAAGGCAAGGAGGGCAAGCCGAAGCGTCGCCCACTGACCATCGAGGACATCCGCGCGCTGCAACCCTTCCACTGGGGCTACGAGTTCGACGAGGTGATGAACGAGCGCGGCGGCTTCGATGCGATCATCGCCAACCCGCCCTGGGAGGTGTGGCAAACGGATGAGAAAGAGTTTTTCGTCGAACATGAGTCAACCATTCGCAAAAAGAAACTACGATTAGAAGATTGGAAGCAGCAGCAGACAGTACTGATGCGGGATTCGGTACTACGTGAAGCGTGGTTGGAATACGTTAGTCGTTTCCCACATGTGTCAGCGTACTTGAAGAAAGCGCCCCACTTTGCAAATCAACTGACCGTTATGGATGGCAAGAATATTGGCTCGAAAATTAATCTGTATACATACTTTGTGGAACAGTGTTTCAACCTACTGCGGAGCGGAGGCCAGTGTGGTATAGTCGTCCCTAGTGGAATCTACACAGATATGGGCACAGCTCAACTCCGAAAGCTATTATTTTACGAAGCCCAAGTGCGCTCACTCTTGTCAGTTTCCAATGAACGTTATCTTTTTGAAGGTGTTCACCACAGCTTCAAATATGTCTTTCTAACATTTGAGAAAGGCGGTACTACTGACTCATTTCACGCGGCCTTCCGCATCAATCCTCGTGAGGCGGTTGGCCAAGAGGAAATCGATGCTTTTCTAAATATGCCGAGCCAGCATCTGCTTGTTGGCCTTGATACTGTACAGCGTCTGTCTCCTACGTTGCTTTCGGTGATGGAATTTCGTAGCGCCACCGACATCCGCATCGCGGAGAAGATGTTGCAATATCCACTACTAGGCCAGTTAGTACCTGGAACGTGGCGTTGTATTCTCACAAATGAGTTCAACATTACGAGCGATGGCGCTTTGTTTCAGACTTTGCCCGCTCCTGCTCGGCTCCCGTTGTTCACTGGCAAGATGTTTAACCAATACACGCTGACGAGCGAACATTCTGGGTATTGGATCGATGAGCAAGCTGGCCGAAAAGCCTTACTTGGGAAATTACCAGATACCGGCCAGGTGATGGACTACCAGGGTTATCGCTTTGTGCATCGACGTATTGCGAGGAACACCGACTCCCGCACCTTCATCGCCACGATAGCGCCGCGCAACGTCTTCAGCGAAGTCAACAGCACGGTGCTGGATGTAACGGCGAGCGGTATTACCCTCGCCGAGCAGCTGTATCTCTGTGCGGTCTGCAATAGCCTCACGCTTGACTGGATGCTCCGCCAAAAGGTTGCCGCAACGCTTAACATGTTCTACATCTATCAACTCCCGGTGCCGCGCCTCACCGCGAGCGACGCGCGTTTCGCGCCGATTGTGGAGCGGGCGGCAAAGCTGATCTGCACCACGCCGGAATACGACGCATTGGCCGCCGAGGTGGGGCTAGACGACCACAGCGCAGGCGTGACCGACCCAACCGAGCGCAACAAACTGCGCGCCGAGCTGGACGGACTGGTGGCGCACCTCTACGGGCTGAGCGAAGAGGAGTTGACCCACATCCTCGGCACCTTCCCGCTCGTCGCGCAAGCCCAGAAAGCCGCTGTGCTCACCGCCTACCGCGCCTATGCGCCGAACCCCGACGATGCGCAAGTGGCCGCGCTGATCGCCGCCGGCGAGAGCGACCGAGTGGAATTCAAAGTAGCCGCCTACTGGAACGCAAAAACCGGCAAGAAAGACGTCGGCATGCGCGACAACATCGTGCAAGCGGTCGCCGCCTTCCTCAACAGCGCCGAAGGCGGCGTAGTGCTGATCGGCGTAGAAAACGCCACGAACCGCATCGTCGGGCTGCGCGACGACTACGCTGCGGCCAACGATCAAAAGCGCGACCGCGACGGCTACGAGCTCGCCCTGCGCGACGCGATCGGCAGCATGCTCGGCCAAACCGTCGGCACCCTGCTAACCTTCGCCTTCCACATCATCGACGGCGCAGACATCTGCCGCATCAGCGTGCGCCCGGCACCGGCACCCGTGTACCTCAACGGCGACCTCTACGTACGCATCGGCAACGCGAAGAAAAAACTCAGCGCGCAGCAGGCGGTGGGATATATTGCACAGCGGTGGCGCTAGATAATTTACGGTTTTTGACATACTTCCTTGACTTGTGAAATGGATAATAACTATGGCTGAAATGATCTATGCGGGCGACTTTGCGACTGAAAGCGAGCGAAGAGCTGCGGGTATATTGTCGAGGCTTCCAGATGCATGGATTGTGATCTGCAACAAAATGCTTCCAACGCACGGTAACACCTCTGAGATCGACTTTATCGTCATTGGCCTGCGGCTCGTGTTTCTGCTTGACGAAAAATCTTGGACTGGCAGGATCACAGGCAGCGACCACATCTGGAATACCGGGCGAGGCAGAACTCCGCGCAGTCCAATAAATAAAGTTGATTATGTTGCACGCCCACTTGCTGGTCACTTACGTAATAAGGTGCCAGCCCTATCGCAAGCTCAATATCCGTACCTGCTCCATGCAGGAGTATTACTAACTGATGCTCAAGAGATTCCAAACATTACCGATCCACGTGTACATGACCAAGTTTTCCTCGGAAGCACGGTGGTCGCACATTTGCAGTCACTTGATAGTCAGCCGCGCCGCCTACTTGGCGAATCGAATCGGCAGGCCCTGCGTACTTGCTTGTATGATCTTAGCGCCCGACAGGCGACTCCTGCGCAGATTGATGACTATCTCATCGTCGAGGCGACAGATGGCATCGCGGGAGTGTCGATCTATCAGGCTACACTCCACGAAGCCCCGCGCATCCTGATGGTCTACGATCTCACCAGAAGTCTTGATCGTTCAGAGGCACTAGACTTCTACAACCGTGAGTTCAAAGCGCTTTACGATCTACAGTCCACGGGGGTCGTTGCCGAAGTCAAAGACCCTTTTTCTTGGTCGGATGACTTTCGAGTCTTGCCGATCGTTCCACCTCAAGGCATACCGCTCGCCGCACTGCCATCACCTGACTCGAGTCTTGAGCTTGTTGAAGAGCTATTGCGTGCGAGCGCCTGCTTTGCATCTCTGCACCTCATTCATAACAAGGGCGTAGTCCATCGTGCTCTGACGCCTTCAGCGATTGTTATAGAGGGCAACGGACTTTCCCAAAAAGCTATCTTCACCAACTTTTTTGCCGCTCGCATCGATGATCAGTCGATCACGCCGCAGCTTGACCTACTCGCTCTGACCGACCCATACGCGCACCCCACCTTGGCTACAAGCTATGGCCAGGCGAACAATGCGACCGACCAGTACAGCTTGGCGATGATTTTCCTCGAGCGTGTTAGCCGACGCTCAGCATCTGATCTGCGGCGGGACACGCGCGTCCTGCCAAACCTGTACACACGTTGGAGTAGCTCCTCGCAGGAGGTAATCGAAGAACTCACGGAACTTTTTTCTTCGCTGCTCAATAGTGATATCGCTCAACTCCGTGATGCAAAGGTTGTCGGCAACCTGTTTGCCGCTCTTGCCGCGCGTATCAGGAACAACGATCAGCCGCCGGAACAGTTCCTTGACAAGCGGTATAAAGTCGTGCGCCTCCTTGGGAAGGGGGCAGCAGCACAAACCTTTCTCGTTACCGATACCAACGTTCCTAGTATGGGAACGCTGGCAGTCAAGCAGTTCCACAATGCTGCAGACGTATCGCCGCAGGCGCAGGCCGAATTTGATGCGCTAAAAAATGTTCGCAGCAAATACTTGCCTGCAATCTATCTTGTTAACTCGGCTGAAAAACAGTCCCACGTTCATATGGAGTACATCCCCGGTCAGACCCTCGAAGAGTTACAAAGCGAATTCCCCTGGTCGCTCGATCGCTGGTGGCGACTGGCCGATCATCTGTTGAGTGCGCTCAATGAACTCGAAGATCATCGACTGTTGCATCGTGATGTGAAGCCAGCAAATATCATCTTCGATGCAGAGCGCGACCGATACGTCCTGATCGATTTTGGCTTTGCCCTCGCCGCGACACAAGACGCGACTCTTGCAGGTTCGCCGCTCTACTGGCCGCCCGAGGCCCTAACTGCCCAAGCACCTCCCCTTTCCAGTGATCGCTATGCCCTCGCTCTAGTCTTGTATCGGGCGCTTACAGGTATGTTGCCGTTTATCGGTTCGGACAAGCGAAACCTTTCGCCGCCCGTGCTCTCCGACCAGCGCGTGCAACGCGTCGCGGAGGTCTTGCTTTCCGGTCTCGACCCAGATGTGGCACAGCGCCCGCAAAGCGCGGAGCAGTTCCGCGACCAGCTTCGCACAGCGATGATCGTAGTCGATGTGACGCTTGACCTATACTCGCCTCTCCAGCCCCAAGTCAACACATGGGTCGATTTGGTGCGCGGTCTGATGCGTGCTAGCGTGAGCGGCAATAGTGATAATCGTGGTCTCGACACCCCATTCGTACGTGACACCTATATTCCCACAGCGCTCGACACCAATCTTCTGCCGGCGATTTTGCAGCATCGGCCCAAGGTCGTCTTCCTTTCCGGGAACCCGGGCGATGGAAAAACGGCCTTTCTGGAACAAGTGCGGCTGTCACTGGTGAACCAAGGGGCACAGGAAGTCCAAAGCAACCCGAGTGGCTGGGAATATGTGCTGAATGGGCATGTCTATCGCAGTTGCTACGACGCTTCGGAGTCGCATGAGGGGTTGAGCGCCGATGAGCAGCTTACAGTACGTCTGCGCGGAATCGAAGGGGGACGGCTCTCCGACGATGCACCAACCGTGCTTGTGGCGATCAACGACGGTCGACTGGCAGACTTTCTCGAGCGTTACGTGACAGTCTTTGGGGCGCTTAAGCAGCAGGTTGAGCAGAGCCGCGCTAAAGGAACACGGGCTGAACGCCCCGTCTGGTTAATCGACCTGAAGCAACGCGCTTTTGTGACACTCACATCGACGGAGGCCCCAACGATCGTTCGGCAAGTGCTTGCGAAGCTGGTTGATCCAGTCCGTTGGTCGATCTGCGAATCGTGCAGTGTCAAAGGCGATCTGTCCAATCACCGCTAATGCACGCGAGCTACGCCAGGACTATGTTGTAGCGAGGCTTGAGCAGCTTTTACTGCTTGCACACCTGCAACGGCAGCGCCATATCACTATGCGTGATTTACGATCAACTTTGGCACTGCTGATTACCGGGAACTGGTCTTGCGGGGATGTACACGCGGCCAGCGAACAGGGCACGCACGTTGAGGTGTTCAGGTCGCTGCCATTCTGGCAAGCGGTGTTCACTACCATCGACGGCAGTGACGAACTGCTCGGCGATATTGCCATTCTCGACCCTGCGCGGCAGCCACAGCCGGGGCTCGATCGCTTTCTGCACTACCACCAAGGGGCAGCCAGCGCAGAGCGTCGCAATCTATTCACCGACGGCCACGATCTCGATCGCGCCAACTTTGCTAACGAGCAGTTATGGATCGGTGCCCTGAAGCGGCGACTCTACTTTATGGCACAGCCGACAACGCAGGCACCACTTGGCCGTCTATTGATGACGAGCGAGCAACTACTCCCGTATCGTTACGCGGCATACTATATTACTGTACTGCGGGGGGATGCCGACCATCACCAACTTCGTGAGCGACTCGCTCGCGGCCTACGCCGCTCCGATGGCCTACCGATGGCCGACTCAGGGCAGTATTTCAGCCTGCGTGTTGCGTATTCGGAGTCACAACAGCTCGCTGTCGTCAAGCAGTTTCCGCTTGATCAGTTCAACGTTGAAGTCCAGCAGCCGCAAAGCGGCATGATGATCGAGTCGATCCCTGAGGTGCTGATCCTACGCCATAACAGCCGGTACACCACAGCTCGAACTCCCGCTGGAGCTCTTCGAGTTGTTGATGCGTTTAGCGGATGGGGCTGATCCATCCAGCGAAGAGTACAAGCCGCTGCTTGAGGAGCTTGTGCCTTTCAAGAGTGCATTACTTCTTCGCGAAGTCAACGAACTTGTTTTAATCGAGGCACAGCGGCATAGCTACACCATATCACAGCAGAACACACAGCTTGTATTGACCAAGCTAAAGGAGAAAAAGATATGAAAGTCAAAATACCCAAAGATCTTCTAGGGACGACTTACCCAACTGTTCTGACCATCGTGCTCGCAGAATTTAACACCGATACGTTTCTGCCCACGCTGTTCTTTAAAGTGATGAGCGGCGGGAAATTGCGCACGAAGCCAAAGAATGACGAAACAGCGATCAGCTTGTACGTAGATAAACTCGCACAACACCAACTACTTGAGGGGTTTCAAACAGTAGATGGACGGCGCGTACTAGAAAAGTTTGTTCGTACAGCCCTTATTACAACTAGTTCTGTTGGCCGGGCAAAGCGTGGTGGTGAGCAGATTACAGCCATTACCCCGTACTCTTTACTTAGCTATAAGCCAGGGTTCCCCACTGCCAGTGCACGGCATCGAGGAGTCGACACCTTCATCTATCACATACTACGAGATCATTTACAAGCAGGGGCAGCAGTTGTGTTAGCGCAAGCTGATCTGACACAACAGTTTATCCGCTTTTTTGGAAAAGGAATAGCATTTGAGCGAACACCAGGGAGTACCGAAGCCAAGTATGATGAGCAAACAGAACTTGATACCCTCACGAGAATGTCGCTCGCGTTTATCGATGGCTTCAACGCAGCCAGCTTCGGGCGTGAGAACGATCTTAACAAGCCCAGCCCGTGCCCAAGCTTGACCAAGCAACTCGCGCAGGATGTGTTACTCTTCTTGAATACTTATTCGGGGCGCATGCCTAGCCAGGCGCTAACTTACTACTTTCAAGCCCTGGTCGGCTTCGAAATGTACACCTACTCACTTCGGTTAGCGACCGCTGTCAACCAAATAGTGCGCGATCCAACATTGCTACCATCGGCAATGAAAACTACTGCCGAGCCAAGCGAACCGCTGCTCTACTTGGATTTTGTTGGGCGAACAGGACATCTAAGTCAGCAAATGGCGGCAGAATGCGTCCGCCGGGATGTCGAAACCTTTCAGCAATTCTTCCGCTCAATGCTACAACTTCGCTGGCTCGATAAGCAAGTCATGCAATTGAAGAAGTCCGCGCGCACCAAAGCGCGCGTTGATCAACTACTATTGGCAACCCCTACTGGTGCTGAGTACTTACAGAGTATGTTACAGATGCGTGATGATCCCCAACTTCGGTACTCCTTCGATGCCGCCGCCCAGACGGCTATTGCGTCGATTCGCGAGGCAACACTTCCGGATCAGAACGATGATAGCGCTGAAGAGCAGCAATGGCTAGACGAAATTATCGCCTCAGCTGAGACAGACATTGATCAACTCGTCTTGTTGCTAGAGGAAGGCCAACGGCAGAAGACTCTGACTAATTACTTGGGCTGGATAGTTGGAGCAGGAAACATGGGGCGGCCATATGAACTGATAAGTGGTTCATCGAGCAAGCGGAGTAGTTGGCGTTATGCACCTGGCAATGATTTGTTGTCACTTTTTGTTCAACTTGCTACTGCCCATGCAATTCCACAAGATCAACGAGGAACGAACGCGCCACCAAGTACCATTCGCCTTCAAGAATTTCTTGCCTTTCTCGAACAGCGCTATGGGATTATCGTTGATCGCCCACCGGGAATAACAGGCGCAGAGTACAGTGCAGCCGCCCGTGAGAATTGCGCGCAATGTTGGCACGACTCCGACAGATGGGCATTTTCACTGATCTCTCAGACGATTTTACCGTTCAGCGTCTCCGCCCACCGTACGGGAATCAACTGACGAGCAGCCAGGAGTACCGATCATGAGCCAGGCAACCCTTGTCCTGATGGCCGAGGCGATTGTTTCGCGCTTACGCAAGGCAGCGACCGGCCACTGTGTGCGCGTCGATTATTTCGACAGGCAACGCGCCGACGATCTCTGCGATCTTATGGCACCTGAATGCGAAGCTCAAGGTATTGCACTCCATATCCTTGCTGCTGACAAGCGACGACCTCAATGATTCACGTTACATCAGCACCGACCGTGCGATTGAGTTGCGCAATCGCAAACTACAGAACCTTTGCTTATTTGTACCGACCGATATTGTAGATGCCGCGTTTAGCTCGTTAATGAATTCGTTTGCTCCAATCGATGGTGGGCAGATTCAGCGCGAGGCAATCAATCGTCTTTTTGTGGGGCTGTCGGCTGAGGCGCAGACTATGGTACGTGCTGTGCAGCGCGTCTTGAAAGCCCCACTTGGGCTACCGCTTGACCGCAAACTGGTTTTTTATGAGATGGTTACCGAGCGCGACCGCAACAAAGACCTCGATCACCTTGGCTTAGATCTTTGGCAGGTCGGTCTTATCGCCGACGGTGGGGGACAGTGGATGGCGCGGCTTGGCCGCAATCGGGATGCCACGCTCCAAATTTCACGGCCGCGCAAGCTACAGTCAAGCACTGTTGAGCGTGTTGACGCCCTGGGTGTCGACCGCAGCACACGTGCTGCGTTAATCAAATTTCTACAGCACACGGCAGTCAACGATGTTGCTACTTGGTCGCACTCGCTGAGCAACCGCGCAGATATTACGCTGGATCGCTGGGTATTTCCTCAGGAGGATCAGAGCGACTTAGTGAATGTGAGTGTCACGCCGTTTGTAAACCCGCAAGGAGTAGTTGAGCGCTACTCTAACTTGAAACAGCCAGATGGTGTAAATGGGTTGCTATATGCCTCGTATGGCACCAAAGAGAGCATTACAGTTCGCTGGAAGAGCGACCCACCAAAACCACTACACCTCCATCAATGGCGCATCGAGTTCATTCCAGCAAATGACTATATTGCCGACGAGGACAATGAGATCGATCTGCCGGTACGCGAAGTCAGCGCCAGTCGGCGTAGCTTTAAAATTAGCCTTGACATGGATCTTGCGGCGGAAGATTTACCCGATTACCCGCTCTGTATCCGGCTAACTCCACTCGATAAGAGCGGTAACCCACTCCGTCACCGACCAAGCGAGGATGAGCCTGACAGCGTCGAAATCAGCGCTCATAGCCAAGAATTTTACCTTTCCAATGAACCAACGCCGCCAAAACCGGTCGTCTTAACAAGCAGCCGTCGCTCGACACCGACAATTGCTTTCGGCCGTATAGAGGCGCTGCTCGACGCAACATCGGGTCAGGAGCTACTTGAGCGTGAGCCGCAATGGAATGCGGCGCACACGATCTTTAGTTTGCGTGTAAGCGAACGGCGCGTGATTAACCTGGCACTCAGCCCGCTCCTCGCCGAGATTGAGCGCATGTCCCTAGCGGCACCAAGCCAACTGCAGCGCTACGATGTTGCACTTGAGCAGCTGCGGCCTATACTACCTACAGATGTTTCGCCGCAAGCGCTGACGCTCATGTCGGGCGATACATGGACTAAGTGGATGAGCGCTCGTAAAGCCTTCTTCGAGGCACTCATGCGCCAGTCACCGCGTAGCACGGTTGCTACAGCTGATTGGGGCGAGCTTGCCGAGCTTGGACGGCGCTATGGTGAGGCCTATCATCGGTTGCTCAAAGACATGCTCGACTCGCAGGTCTCTGCTGAGGCATTACGCGAATTTTACACGCTCGATACGATTGCAGTAAAGATCGAGGGTCAGTATGGCACCGAAGAGGCGCTGGTGCTGCTCCCTATTCACCCTATACGTGTAGCCTGGACGGCAGCATATACACAACTACTTCGTCACTGGGAAGAAACACTGGCGCTAGCGGCACCGAAAATGCGCAAGTCGATGATTGATACCGAACTGCTGCGTGCCCTGGAGCCTGCCAATGTCCCTCCATTCGCATTTCACCCAGAACGTGCTGAGGCATTTCTAAATTTGGGCAACCTTGGGTTTTATTACGGCATTTATCTCCCTGCCCCATTCGCTGATAGCGAGCGACGCCTGGGCGATCTGGCGCTTCTATTGGGCGTCGACGCGGTAAGCTCCCTTGTCACGAGCGATGCTCTTGCCACCCAATTGAGCAAGCATCTCAAAACCTTTCAGGAGCTTCACCCCTATGTCGACACACTGGGGCTGTCGCTGGTTGGAACGCATTATAGCCCCTGGGTAAGCGAGGCGCTTGGCAGTTTGACCAGAGGTACGAACCCGGATGAGGATGATAGTGCGTCCCTACCACCGGCCCTATCAGTTACGGCGTATGTCGCCCGGCCAGAAACAGTCAGTGGAGTCAGTGGAATTGACCGACTGCGCCAGCTGTTCAGCGAACGTGGCGCGCGGCGATCGAGCGATCATTTGCACCCAACGATAGCAAGCGCCATCGTCCCGCTTCAGAAGTTGCTCACCGACGATGCTGACGACGTGCATCTTGCCATTGTGAGCGATCTCGTGTCGCCGGGTATCGTGCCGGTAGCAACGGCGACACAGATTGGGGGTACGCACAGTTTGTCAGTCTACGGGCTTGTAGTTCGATTTATCTCCTCGTACGTGCCGAGCAACGGAAAGCCGCGCTGGGTCAGTGCGATTGCGTTACCCGAGGCATACACTCACGAACACCCGTCCGCCCCGCGTTACAGCAACACTCTCCTTGATCTCTATCGAGTCATGCAGCGTGTTGCGGGGGCCGTTCTGACACACGATCCAGAACACTGGCCAGCAGTTGCGTATGAACTGGAACAGCAGGAGGAGCAACATATTCATCAAGTCCACGCAAGCGCGGACTGGGTTGTTACCGCCGATCGCTTTTTCGCGCTCGATTACTACGACTCTCCTCAGAACCCGACTCTTCAGCCGCAATCGCGTACATATTTACTCGACTATGCACCTGAATTTGCTGATGGTATCGGTCGGCGCATGTTCATTACCACGCGCTGGCGTGGTGAAGTAGAACTGCTTCTTGCCACAGCAATGCGGGAACTCGGCTTTGATCAGGTTGAAACCAGCGTCGGGCAACTGCTTCACCACCTCAAAACAATTTCAGGACAACTCGCGTTACAGCTGACACGCTCCGATACCAGCGCTGCGGCGGCGGTTGGTCTTGGTGTAGTGACCGCCTATCTGAAACAGCGTCGTGAGCTCGAGAGCGCAGTGCTGATACCGATCGACAGCGCCTCCCGCCTCTTTAGTCGAACAATGAACGAGGGGATAAAAAAGGGCGAACGACGTTGTGATTTGCTGCTACTTGCAATGAAGCGCAACACAATTGACGCAACATTTATCGAGGTTAAATGGAGGCGTGGAACCAGTTCGTTTGATAGTCTGGCGATCGAAATGGAAGCCCAGATGCGGTCTACTGCTGAGGTGATGAGCTTGCGTTACTTTACTGTTGGCCGCAGTAGCAAAGAGGCATCCGATGAACGTGCCGATGGCGTTCTTCAGCGTGCCTACCTCGCCAATGTTATTCGCTTCTACGTTGAGC
The DNA here is from genome assembly GCA_012031775.1 of Candidatus Altimarinota bacterium. Classification (GTDB taxonomy): domain Bacteria; phylum Chloroflexota; class Chloroflexia; order Chloroflexales; family Chloroflexaceae; genus JAAUTF01. Next base: position 14,004 of record JAAUTF010000019.1, read on the forward strand.
GTGCCTACCGCTACGGGTTGCTTACTGATGAGGCATATCGTAGTTTTACTGATCATCTACGTGGTATTGAGCGCCCTACCTATGAATTTCGTCCAAAGTATCGTGGCTTCATCGTGACCTTAGAAAAAGTTGATGTGCCGCCCCTTATGGTCGGCGAGGCGATGATTGAGGTTATTTCAGCTGCCGATGTTACAGTTTTGAGCATAGCGCCAACATCTGAGAAAGAAAATACATCGGCGAGTGATCCATCCGCACGTCCATCAAGCCTGTCGCCTTTAAACCAGCCTTCCAAGGTGGTGCTGACTGTCATGGAAACAACCAATGCATCTGAAGCTTCAGTTGCTACTCCTGCTGCTACTGATGCACCAAACAAAGGACTGGAGGAGATAAGCGAGGGGCTCGCTTTATCACCATCGGTAACGACATCAACAACACCTAGCGAGATCTCAATTACCCTGGGGGAAACCGCTCGCGGATTGGTTGATTGGAAACCTAGTGTACGGGGCAGCCCTCATCTCTTTATCGTTGGTATACCCGGACAAGGAAAGTCGGTCACCATAAACCATATCTTGGTGGAAATGGCAAGGCAACACGTGCCTGCGCTTGTCTTAGATTTTCACGGTCAGTTCGGTGATCCGACAGGAGCCTTTGTCGCAGCATCAGGGAGTCAGAGTGTTGATGCTGCTCAAGGTCTTCCTTTCTCCCCGTTCGAGGTGATAGCGCATAATGGCAAGACCGATTGGAAGCAAAATAGTGCTGTGCTCGCCGATATTTTTGCCTATGTCGTAGGGCTCGGTGGTATTCAAAAAGACTTGCTGCTTAATGCCATTCAGGATGCCTATAAGGCTGGAGGCTTTGCGACCGAAGACGCAAGTGAGCAAGCACTACCGACCACGGAACAAGTGCTGAAAAATATCGAGCAACGTGAGCAAAAACAGAAGGTTCGCAACGTTGCAGCCCGCTGTCGCCCACTGCTTGAGATGGAACTGTTTAAGCCTCCTACTGGCAAAAGTGATCTTTTGGCACAGATACGGCAAGGCCTTGTGATCGACCTCCATGATCTGATGTCCGAGACACTTCAACTTGCTGCTGGTGCGTTTGTGCTGCGCAAGCTCTACCGTGACATGTTTACCTGGGGACAGGCAAGCCATTTGCGGCTTGCCATCGTGCTAGATGAGGCGCATCGGCTGGCAAAAGATGTGACATTGCCTAAACTGATGAAGGAGGGACGGAAGTACGGAATTTCGGTTGTAGTCGCCAGCCAAGGTCTGAGTGACTTCCACCCTGATATTTTAGGCAATGCCGGCGCAAAGGTTATCTTCCGCACAAACTATCCCGAGTCAAAAAAGATAGCGCCCTATTTGCAGCCACGAAACCCGCAAGATGTTGCGGCCCGGATCGAACAACTTGCTGTTGGAACGGCGGTTGTCCAAACACCTGATATGCAACAAGGTGCAGTCGTGCAAATGCGATCCTCGGAGTTATGAGATCCTTTTGCTTTCACGGGATTAAACATACTTGACGTAGCTCGGGAGGCCACCATGCCCCTCAACACCACCCGCGCCCAGCAGCTGCTGCGCAGCTTCGATCTGACGACGCTCTTCATCGAGGAACTGGGCTGGGATCGGCACAGTGCTGCCGTGGAAGCTGTGGTTGAGGGGCAGCGCTATACCCTTGTGGCGGTCGCGCAGAAGCGCGGCGTTGTGGCCTTCACCTGCTCTCCCGCCGCTGATGGTCGTGTTCCGCCCGGGCCAGTTCGCCGCGAGATCGAGCGCTACGTCGCCTCCATGGTGCGCGAACACCTCATCATCTTCCACGACGCTGCCCGTGCTGAGTCGATCTGGCAATGGGTACGCCGTGAAGCCGGACAGCCGACTGTTCCACGCGAAGAGCCATACCACCGGGCACTTCCAGGCCAACGATTGCTCCAGCGGCTCCAGGGCATCGCCTTCAGGCTGGACGAAGAGGCCGACCTGACCCTCACCGATGTGGTGGGGCGCGTCAGATCGGCCTTCGATGTTGAGGCGGTCACCAGGCGCTTCTACGAGGGCTTCCAGGCTGAGCACGCGGCGTTCACCGCCATCGTCACGGGCATCGACGAACCGGAGACGCGCCGCTGGTACACGTCGGTGATGCTCAACCGCCTGATGTTTACCTACTTCGTGCAGAAGAAAGGCTTCCTCGACGGCGATCCCGACTACCTACGCAGTCATTTCGTCCGCACGCGACGCCGTGGGAGTAATCGCTACTATCAGGACTTCCTCCAGCCATTGTTCTTCGAGGGGCTCGCCCGTCCGCGTGCCCAGCGCTCAGCCAAGGTCATCCAGTTGCTTGGCGAGGTGCCCTACCTGAACGGTGGGCTGTTTCAGCTCCACCGCATCGAGATACAGTATGGCGGACGTATTGCCGTCGCTGATGCCGCCTTCGAGGGGTCACTGAACTTCTTCGACCGCTACCGCTGGCATCTCGATGACCGGCCGCTGCACGACGACAGCGAGATTAACCCGGAGGTGCTCGGCTATATCTTCGAGCGCTACACAAACACGCTCCAGAAAGACATGGGAGCCTACTACACCAAGGAGGACATCACCGGGTACATCGCGCGCAACAGCATTGTGCCGACTCTGTTGGACATGGCGCGGGCAACCGCGCCGCAGGCCTTCTCGCCAAACGGCACCATCTGGACGCTGCTGCGTTCCGATTCGGATCGCTACATCTACGCCGATATGCGTCGCGGCACGGAACTGGCGCTACCAAAGAGCGTGGCAACCGGCATTGACGACCCGGGTGACGCGAGATGTGGAATCGCGTGCCTCCCGAGCCGTATGCATTGCCTACCGAAATCTGGCGCGAGGTGGTGGCACGATGCGAGCGCTACGAGGCGTTGCGGGCGCAGCTGATTCAGGGCAGATCCACGCGGTCAATGACCTGATCAACTGGAATCTCGACAGCAGTGCGATAGCGGAGGATATAATCGCGACGACTGATGACCCTGATCTCCTGCTGGCGCTTTGGAATGCGATCGAGCAGGTGACTATTCTCGACCGACGTGCGGGTCGGGGGCATTCCTCTTCGCGGGGCTGAACGTGCTGCAGCCGCTCTACGAGCTCTGTCTCGACCGGATGGCCGTGCTGCTCCAGGAGCAAGGTATCAATGGGGCAGAAAGCCCAGCTCTGACTCGTTTCCGTAGCGTGCTGGAGCAAGTGGCGCAGCACCCGAACCGTGCGTACTTTGTCCTCAAATCGATCATCGTCAACAACCTGTACGGGCTGGACCTGATGGAGGAGGCCGTCGAAATCTGCAAGCTGCGCCTCTTCCTGAAGCTCGCCGCCCAGATCGAGCCTGACCCGACGCTGCCGAACATGGGTGCGGAGCCGCTGCCCGACATTGATTTCAACGTTTTCGCCGGCAACGCGCTGGTAGGATATGCCAGCTATGAGGAAGTGCGCCGCGCTGTAGGCGAGACCGTTGTCGGCCAGCGACGGTTGCAGTTCGATGAGACGATGGAGCGGATCGCCGCGCGCGTGCGCCACGTCGATGCGCAGTTCAGCCGCTTCCGCCAGGCGCAAATGTGTGATACCGACGCCTCCACCACGCAGGAGAAGAGAACGCTCCAACGAGCGCTCGACGAGCTTGATGGCGAGCTCGACCGCTACCTCGCACACGAGTATGGTGTCGATGCAGGAAACACAGCTGCGTTCAGCGCCTGGCGCACCCGCCACGCCCCGTTCCACTGGTTCGTAAAGTTCTACCGAGCGACACACGAGCGTGGCGGCTTCGATGTCGTCATCGGCAACCCGCCGTACGTTGGCTATCCGAAAGTCAAGAGCCTGTACGCTGTGCGCGGCTACGCCACCGAGGGCTGCGGCAACCTCTATGCGTTTGCTATCGAGCGCTCGCTGAACCTCCTGCGGGAGGCGGGACGCTACGGCATGATCGTGCCGATCGCCTCGGTGTCGACTGAAGGCATGCGCGACCTCCAACAGCTTTACGCCGGCTACTGGCAATGGCACAGCCACTGGGCGGTACGGCCAGGGAAGCTCTTTGTCGGCGTCGATATGAACCTGACCATCTCGCTGCTACAGAAAACGCGCGAAGCCGCCCGGAGCTATACCACCGGCTACCGGCGTTGGTCAAGCCGGGCTGATGGCGACCGGCGACACCTCTTCACCACGCTGTCGTACACGCGCAACCCGGAGTTCGCTCCTCACCCAAACCCCTATCCGAAACTTGGCTCCATGTTGGAAGTGCAGCTGCTCGCGCGGATGCTGCGCCATGGGCGCAAGCTGCGGCAGTACACCGATCCGACCGGTGCCGCCATCTACTATCACTCGGGTGGCCGCTATTGGCGGAAAGCGCTGCCGACCAAACTCTCGTCTCACTACAAGGCGGTTCAGGTCGCGGCACCCTTGAAACCCGTCGTCTTCGCCTTGCTGAACAGCCAGCTCTTCTACTGGTACTGGATCGTCAACTCGAACTGCATGGACGTGGTATCACGCGAAGTGCTCGACCTCCCAGTCTTTCCGCTCGATTGGGCTGACCCGGTCGAGTTCGGCGAATTGATGGGTCGGCTCCTCGCAGCTTACTACGCCAGCAACAGCACACGCGTGCGTCGCGGCCAGCGGATCAGCGGTGAGGAAATCAACTTCGACGTGGCCCAGGCAAAGCCGATCATCGATGAGATCGACGCATTGCTGGCCGGTTACTACGGGTTCAGCGACGCCGAACTCGACTTCGTGCTCAACTACGACATTAAGTACCGCGTTGCAGCACAGGCCGGTGAATAGGGCGACTCACAAGGATGAATTTCCCATACCATCATCGTATTGAGGCGTGACAATGGCTACCTTGAAGAGGCTGCACAAATGCAGCTGCCCATGCGTAGATAGTGTCGAAGAGTCTATCGGCTTCGAGCGCAAGTCGTCCGGCTTCCATCTCCTCGAAGTGGGCGCCGGCTGCCGCCTCTTCTGTAGGGCTGTAAGGCCGGATCGCCGGATGGCTTGGCGTGCATTGTGCGGCCTTGTACCGTTGGGATAGGTCATCGCTCATGAGCGGCTGAATATCGATAGGATTCATTGATCACCCCCTATGTGGTTCATCTTTCGGGGTATATTCGTCATAATCATGCGCTGAAGCTATCGCTGGATGAACACCAATGCCCACTGTGCCACAACACCGTCGCTTGTCGTTTGTCGCCGGATCATGCTTGCTGGTGCTGCTGATGAGCTGTCTTGGCTTGTACGGCGGCACCCGCTTCTATGCCGCGACTCTGCAGCCAACGCCGGACTTTCGCTATCTTGGCGCGCGCCGCAGCCGATTCACAAACTCGTGGCCGCGGATTTTGATACAGTGTATGTCCGTACGACCGATCAGGCGCTCTATCGCTGTTCCTGGTCGTCGCCCTATGATATTGCGTGTTGGAAGCCGGTATCGGCAATACCAACTATTCGGCCAAATCGGTGCTGGCGTGATCAAGCCCCACCGCCACCGCTACCCAGCGGGACAGCGGTTGAGGTGCTGCAATTTCAGTATTGCGGCTCGTTTGCCGGTATCACCGACTATTCCTCCTTCAATTACTATCTGCTGACCGATGGGACGGTCGTGCAATGGGGCACCGACGAATTTCATATCGGGCTACCGCCAATGATGACGTTGAAATGGCTCTCCAATGCGTTCGCCGGGATGATGGTCGGCTGTATCTGCAGCACGCTCTTGGTGCGGGCACTGGGGCGACGGTTGCACCAACGCGCACAAGCACTGGATAGGTAGCGGTGCGCCGCCTGGTCGCACCACTATGCCAGGGTGATTGCCGCTGGTCGCTTGTGCCTGCCATCGCCAACTAGATCGCCGGCTTGCGTGCCCAAACGTTGGCGAGGCGACCGAAGGAACGCCCATGTGCCAGGAGCACCGCACGCAGTGCGGTACGTACGCTGGGCGGGGCGAGGGGCGCGTGCGCCGCGTGGAGCAGGAGCTAGCGGATGATACCGGGCACACTGGAGCACACTCAGCATCGCTCGAATGACCAAGCAGATGTGCTGGATCGGCCTGAGCGCCCAGGGCGTACGCCCTGGGCCGCCGGTCGCGGTCGCTCACGGCGCAGCGG
>JAAUTF010000524.1 GCA_012031775.1 Candidatus Altimarinota bacterium
GCCCCCGAACGGCACGCTCTACCTCGTCTACCAGGGCGAAAGCGGTATTTTCTTGCAACGCTCCACCGACAGTGGAACTAGCTGGACGACCGCACAACGCATCGACGATGGCGACGGCAACGCGTTTACCAACCCGCAGATCGCGGTGGATGCCAACGGCGGCGTACATTGCATCTGGTGTCGCCTGCGCACCAACGTCGTGGCCGACATCGTAGCCGCCTACTCCACCGACGGCGGCAAGGGGTGGCAGCAACCCGTCATTCTCGCTGGTACCACTGGCACCGCCGACCCGCTGGCGCTCTCTGCCGCCAGCGACGGCAAAGTCTATGCCGCCTGGAGCGATGACGGCAGTGGTATGCAGCAGCTCCACAGCGCCCGTCTGGAGCCCAGCCGAAGAAGAGCGCGAATTGGTGTATTTGCCGCTGATACGGCGGTAGTGAGGGAGAAGTCAGGAGTCAGCAGACAGCAGATAGCAGACCAAAAGAATTTTTGCGCCCTTTGCGTCTTTGCGGTTCAAAAACGCTTTGCGCCTTTGCGGTTCAAAACACGCCAGCCTGTGTCAGAGATCGCCGCGCAGCGGGCCGCGAAAGCCACCGGGTTCAGAATCGGGGATGAGTTGCGCGCCAACTGCGGTTGCGTACCAACTTGGCGCACCGGCCCAGCCGATGATCGCATACTGGTAACCCACGTCGGCCATAGCGTGCACGGTCGCAATGAGCAGCGCCGTGCCGATACCGCGCCCTCGGTATGCAGGGTGGACGCCGATCGGGCCGAACATGCCTTTGCTGGCCACATCGTACCAGGCGAAGCCGAGCAATTGCTCAGCGGGTAGATCGTAGGCGTGCGCCGCTTCGTGATCCAGCGGTGTGTGCAGCACCGCCAGCCAGCAGCTCACTAGCTGCTGGTTGAGGGCTGCCTTGACACCCGCCGCCCAGCCCTCGGCAAAATGCCCGCGCACCCACGCGCCCAGCACCAGGTGCTTCTGCGGCACCGCCCGCCGCATGCCAATGCCCTCGACAGCCAATTGCGTGCGTAAGGGCGCAAGCTCCGGCAACGTGTACAGCTTGACGAGCATGTCGGCCATCGGCGCACCTTTTGAATTTGCCGTGCTTTAAGGGCAACTTTAACCTTGGGCAATCGCTGCACTAACGCTCTGATAGTTTCTATCGAGCCAGTCGAGCGCCTGTACTTCCAGCGCGATGCTCTCATGCTTTGAGCCACGCAAGAACCAGTGCGCCAGCAAGAGATGATAAGCCATCATCGCAGAGGGGAGCGCTATGATCTCTGCTGCTTCTAACATTTGTTGTGACATATAGCCGCGCAACAGCTGCGGCAGATTGCGCAGCCAGCGCTGCGTGGCGGCCTCGTCGTCCGTCACCCATTTAAGATGGTGAACAGCATAATAGGCCACATCGAAGATGCGCGGCCCGATGCAGATATGATCGCAATCTATAAAACCGATGACCTGTGTTTCTTGCACAAGAATATTGCCAGGATGGCAGTCGCGGTGAATCAGCTGCTCGGGCAGATCGCGCAGCGCAGCCTCGATAGCGGCTCCGCGCAGCAGACTAACACGCTCCACCACCGCTGCCTGTTGGGTGGGTAAGCCGTCGACAAGCGCTGCAATCCACTTAGCGACGCCACCTGCCAAGTCTTCCCGCCACGTCTTATGGCTAAGTTCCGTGTTAGGGTATGCAGCCAGTGCCTGATGTAGCTGTGCGATCGCCTGCCCCGTGTGATAGAACAGCTCAGACTGAAGGGCCGGATCGTCGTGATAGGTGTCAGCCTCGATGTAGTCGGTGAGCAGGTAGAATCGCCCTTCCCATTGCACGGCAATCCGCTCGCTCTGCGAAAGAAGTGGCACTGGAACGCGAAGACTCTGGCGCGCTACGTGCGCGAGCACACTGCGCCTGAACTCCAGCCGCCTCAGATCAGGGTTGTCGGAAATGTCTTTGAGAATATAAGATGCCCCGACCGTCCCGATCTTGAAGAGCGGACGACGTTCATCGATCGCCGTAATGGCCGTGATCGCCGGGATGCTCCAGTGCGCAACGATCTGCGCAAGCGCTGCATCGTAGCCCGCCTCGTTTTTAATGGGTTGAATTGTCATCATTGTCACCTCCTGACTCCTGAATTCTGATTGCCGACTCCTCCTGTGTCGTCATCCCCGCTTTGCCTGCGTTGAGTAACTGCGTCGACGTACCCAAGTTAACACGGAGGTTGTTCTCATGGTTTCTCGCCCGAAAAGCCCACATTTCTTCCTATTCGTATTTGTAGCCCTCGCCATGCTTTGTTCGCAGCTCGCATCCGCACGCCCCGCGCAGGCAGCTGCGGGCATATCACTGGCCTTTTTCGACCCCAACAGCACCGGCTGGTTCTCGGTGCGCAATATGACGGGCGCTGATCACCAGGCCTTCTTCGACTCGACAGCGGCGCAGGGTTACATAATGATCGACGCGGAGCGCCACGAGATCGGCGATCAGCTGCGCCATTCCTCAGTCTGGCAGCGCAATACCGACGGGCGCGGCTGGGCCAGTCGCTCGAACCTGACGAGTGCCGAATTCAGCGACTATTGGGATGAATATACCAAAGCCGGTATGCGCCTGATCGACCAGGACACCTTCGAGGTCGACGGCGAGCTGCGTTACGGTGGTATCTGGATGGAGAATGTCGAAAACCTCGGCTGGTTCTCCTATCGCAACCAGACCAGCGCCGAGTTCAGCGAGCAGTTCACCGCCAAGAGTCGCGACGGCTTTATGCTGGTCGATGTCGAAGCGTACCAGATCGACGGTCAGCAGCGCTACAGCCAGATCTGGGTTGAGAATAAAAACAACCTGGACTGGATCGAGCGCCGCGATATGACCTCGCAGCAGTACGCCGATTACTTCGACGAGTACGCCGCACGCGGTATGCGCGTGCTCGATCTTGAGTCCTACCGTGTGGGCAGCCAGCAGCGCTACGCGGCGATCTGGGTGGCGAATACCAGCGGGCGTGGCTGGTACGCCTACCGCGATATGACGGCGCAGCAGTACGGCAATCGCTGGTTCGAGCTGCGCGACGCCGGGTATCGCCTGACCGATTTTGAGATCTACGAGACGGCGAACGGTACGCGTTATGCTGGCGTGTGGCGGCAAAATAACGCGCGCCCGAACTGGGGTCTCAAAGATGGGGTTAATCGCCTGGGCGAGGCCTATATCGCCAACAACGATCTGGCCGGTCTTTCGATCGCCGTTGCACAGCAAGGTAAGTTTGTCTATCTGCGCGGCTTTGGCCACGCCGACATCGCGCTGAACCGCGAGTTCCACTCTGGCACCATCGCGCGCCTTGCCTCTAGTTCGAAGGCCGTGGCCGGTGTGCTGGCGCTAGAGCTGGAAGAGAAAGGCCTGATCGACATCGACGCGCAGACGCGCGACTATGCGCCGAGCCTGCCCAATCATCATAGTCACCTCGTCTGGCATACGATCGGCAACCGCAGCGGTGTGCGCCACTACGGCGACGATCCCGACCCGACGAAGAACGTCGCTACCCAGTACGACACTGCGCTTGAGGCGGCTGAACTTTTCGAGGATGATCCGCTCAACTTCGTGCCCGGCACGGGCTACGGTTATAGCACGCACGCCTACACCATGCTCGGCGCGGCCATGGAAGGCGCGGTCGGCGATCCGCTCGCCACGATCGTCGATGAGCATCTGAGTGATGCCTACAACATTCCGACCCTGCAGGCTGAGGATCGCAGCCAGAGCAATGCGCTGCGCGCCACGCTCTACAAAGGTACGGATAGTGGCCCCGAGCCAGTAGTTCCCGACAACATCAGCTGGAAGATCCTCGGCGGCGGCCTCGAGGTCTCGGGTGCCGACTTCGCGCGCCTCGGGATGAAGCTGATGGACGGCACCATCCTCAGTGAGGACTCACGCGAGCGTATGTGGACACCGACAACCAACGCTTCGGACTTCGCGCTGGGCTGGAACACCGGTGTTGATCAGGGCACCCAGGTGGTAGCGCGCGTTGGCGCGCAGACGGGCGGGCGCTCCTACATCCGCATGTACCCGGAGCACGAAATCGTGATCGTCATTCTCTCGAACCAACGCGGCCACGAGCCAGTGGATCTGGGGCGCGCCATCGGCACGCTGATGTTGAACGAGATCAACAGCGCGGCCAACGCCGAGACACAGCAAACCATCGTCGCCCCGCCCCAGCCAGAAGAGGAAGTCGTCGAGCCCGCCGCCGAATTTGGCGTACCGAGCTTAGGCGTACCGCTGCCCTCGCTGCTGCCGCCCACCGCCACCGATGATCCGACCGAACCCGATGGGGAGAACGCTATCGGCGGCCAGCAGCCCGATCCTGATCCAAGCCCTGAAATCAAGCTGTACCTGCCGCTGGTACGGCGTTAGCCAGATTATAGATTGCAGGCCTCAGTAGGCGGAACATACCGCCTGAAGCGGCGCTGGTGAGTAGCCTGTGTAGATAAAGGCGCGGGATGTGGCACAATTGTCACGTCCCGCGCCTTTGTGTTTCGGCACTTTGTAAGCCAACTGCCTAACTATACGCATGCAGCCAGCTTGCGGCACTGCATAATAGGACGGCAAGCTGGCCGACCTCTGCGGTTAAACTACCGTCCTAGCCGTTTAATGCGCGCCAGAGCGTCTCGTCGCGCATTGGGATCTCGGTCAGCCGCGCGCCACAGGCGTCGGCGACGGCGTGGCCAGCGCGGCAG
>JAAUTF010000525.1 GCA_012031775.1 Candidatus Altimarinota bacterium
AACTTTATCGCGGTGCGTGGCCACAGCTGCTAAGCATGTGGATCGGCGAGTCAGAGCGCGGTGTGCGCGAAGTCTTCCGCAAGGCGCGCCAGGCCGCGCCCTGTATCATCTTCTTCGATGAGATCGATGCGCTAGTGGCGCAGCGTGGCGCGCCGGGCGATAATCAGGCAACGGAGCGCATCGTCAGCCAGCTGCTGGTGGAGATGGATGGCCTGGTAGAGCTGAAAGGCGTAGTGGTGCTGGCCGCCACCAACCGCCCTGACCGCATTGATGCCGCGTTGCTACGGCCCGGACGCTTTGATCTGGTGGTTGAGATGCCGGTACCAGACTTTACGGCGCGCGTCCAGATGCTTAACATTCACACGGCGCGAATGCGGCTCGCCGACAACATCGATTTCGAGGAACTGGCAGGCCGGATCAACGGCTTTGTCGGGGCCGACATCGAAGGCCTCTGTCGCCGCGCTGGCCTGGCGGCGGTGCGCTCCAGGCTCGGCTCAAACGCGACAGAGCTTGTGGTCGAGCGGGTACATTTCGAAACTGCGCTTGAGGAGCTGGCCTTGCCGATCGAAGGCTTGGCAAAGCGATAAGCTATGAATGCATATTATGTGTTTGCAATTGGCAAAGCCGAAGAAATGCGGCTGCCACACAAAACAGCTGTGGCGCTAAGCGCAGTGCAGGCGGGCGAACTGGTAGCATTTGTCAGCCAGGTGCCGCTGAGCGAGTTCAGCGAAGAGGCCCTGCGCGAGCGGGTGCAAGACCCAGTCTGGCTGGAGCGTATGGTATTGCTACATCAGACGGTGATGAACGCGCTGCTGGCGGAGCAATCGATCTTACCATTACGTTTCGGTACTATCTATCACGACGAGACGCGGGTGCAGCAGTGGCTCGCTGAGCAGCAGCAGGCCTATCTGGCAAAGCTAGCACAGGTAACGGGCTGTCGTGAGTGGGGAGTGAAGCTGTATGCCAATTCGGCGTTGGTTGCTGCACATGTAACAGGGGCGAACGAGCGTATCGCGACGCTGAACGCCCAGATCGCCAGCAAGGCCGCCGGCGCGGCATACCTCTTACAGAAGCAGCGCGACCGCCTGCTGGCCACTGAGATCGAGGCCATGTGCGATCGATTTGCGCAGCATTGCCACACAACGCTGAGCGAAAGTATACGGGCAAGCCAGATCAACGCACTGTCGCCCGCAAGCGACGCGACAGAGATCGCGCTGAGTAACATCGCCTACCTCTCCACGAGCACAGCTGGCCATACTTCAGCGCCAGCCTGAGCGCACTACGCGAGCAATTAGTCGGCGTCGGCATTCGGCTGGAGCTAAACGGCCCTTGGCCAGCCTACAATTTTACTGCATAACAGGCGAATCCCCTATGACAGAATTCAAGAGTCAAGATTCAGGAGACGGGCGACGGGCGGCGAGCGGTGGCACGATGCCACCAGGCAGCCTTGCGTCTGCACTTGGCAGCGGTGAAAGTATCGCCCAGAAAACCCTACGTACCAGCGCCTTAAACGCCGACGACCCAGCGCTGGAGAAACGCGTCAGCCTGCTCGATCTGCTCGACCGAATTTTGCAGAAAGGCGTCGTTATTCAAGGCGATCTTACGCTCTCGGTCGCCGACATCGACCTAGTCTATGTTGGGCTACGCGTACTGCTGACATCGGTGGAGCAGGCGGAGAAGATGCGCGCTTCGCCCGTTCTTTTCGGCGCTAGCGAAAAGTAGATAATAGAGCGATCTATGTATGCAGTCTACCTCTACGCTATCCAACTAGTAAAGCACGGGCTGCCCGCCGATCTCGCTGGCATCGACGGTGCGGCGCTGCGTTTGGTGCAATGTGATGAACTGGCGGCAGTAGTGAGTGAGATTCAGCAGGCACCGGATGTACGTGAACTGCCGGCGATTCTGGCGCACGAACTGGCTGTCGAGACGCTGATGGCGTCGCGCTGTGTATTGCCAGTGCGTTTTGGCACAGTGCTGAGCGACGAGCGCGCGGTCAGATCCTTGTTGGCGCACCACGAGTTGGCCTTCCGCACAGATCTTACACGACTCGATGGCTGTGTCGAACTAGGGCTACGCGCCCTGTGGCGATCAGATGGTGCTGCGCCAGCGCCTGCCGAGCCAGACGTACCAAGCCCGCTTTCGGCAGGGCGGCGCTACCTCGAAGGGCGACGCCAGGTGCTGCGCCAGGAGCAGCACCTGTTAGCGCGTGCTACGGCCATCAGCGAGCAGCTTCATGCAGCGCTTGATCCCTTGGTGCGCGCCGCCGTAGTGCGACGCTGCCGCGACGCTCAGACCGCTGTGACAGCCAGTTACCTGGTGGAGCGGGGCGACATTGGCTCATTCCGAAGCGCACTTGGTGACCTTAGTGCCGTATTTTCCGAGGTGCAGTTGCTCTGCACCGGCCCCTGGCCACCATATAGTTTTGTGAGCACACGCAGCGATGGACAGTAAAATTCTTTACACCGATGGTGATATCGACCGACTAGCGCGCGCCCTGGAGCAGAGCGAGGCCTTGCTGCCCTCACGTATTAACGCCGATCCGGAGAACGTCGAGCGAGGTCTGGTAAAGCTCGTCTTAACCCTGATCGAACTCCTGCGCCAGCTCATGGAGCGCCAAGCGCTCCATCGTATCGAAGCCGGATCGCTCAGCGACGAAGAGATCGAACGCCTCGGCGAAACCTTCCTGAAGCTAACAAACCGTATGGAAGAACTGAAAGTAGTTTTCGGCCTTGAAGGCGAAGAGTTGAATTTAGATCTTGGCCCACTGGGCCATTTACTGTAAAAGACCTGGCCGCGAAATGGTCAGCGAGCCGGTTTGTAGCAATGCTACAAACCGGCTCGCTGTTTTTAGCACAAGCTACATGGGCCAGCAAACTCGTGTTAAGCTGAAAGTATGAATGCAATGCTTTTACGAACTTCTCTCCGCTACCTGTTGCGGCACCCGTGGCAGGTTGGTTTATGTGTGCTGGGTGTTGCACTAGGTGTAGCCGTCGTCGTGGCGATCGACCTGGCAAACGCGAGCGCGCAGCGCGCCTTCGAGATTTCCAGCGAAAGCGTGGCCGGGCGCGCGACCCATCAAATCGTCGGCGGGCCAAACGGGCTCGACGAAACACTCTATCGCACGATTCGGCTGGAAACTGGCTTGCGCAGCAGTGCGCCGCTGGTGGAAGGGTATGTCAATGCGCCCACGCTCGACGGCCGCACCATGCAGGTGCTTGGCGTCGACCCGCTGGCCGAAGCGCCGTTTCGCTCGTACCTGGGGGGTGCGGGCGATGATGTGGCAGCCCGCACCAGGGCGGTCGATCTGGCGGCCTTTATGGCGCAGCCGGGCACAGCGCTGATGGCCGAACAGACGGCGATGCGTTATGGCCTGGAGCCTTCCGATATGCTTGAGGTGCGTATCGGAGGGCGTAGCGCTGAGCTGCGCATCGTCGGCGTGCTCGCAGCCAACGACGATCTGAGCCGCCGTGCCCTGGAGAACCTGCTAATAACAGACGTGGCGACGGCCCAGGAATTATTGGGCAGTGTAGGGCGGCTGAGCCGCATCGATCTGATTCTTGCCGATGATCAGCAAATTCAGATGCAACAGCTCGCCGCGCTGGCAGCGGTGTTACCACCAGGGGCGGAACTCACGCGGCCAGCTGCGCGTAGCAATGCGCTGGAGCAGATGACACGCGCCTTTGAGCTGAACCTGACGGCGTTAAGCCTGCTGGCGCTGATCGTCGGCATGTTTTGATTTATAACACGGTAACCTTTAGCGTAGTGCAGCGACGCGCGCTGCTGGGAACGCTGCGCTGTGTCGGTGTGACGCGCGCGCAAGTCGTGCAACTGGTGCTGATCGAGGCACTGCTAATCAGCGTGGTGGGCGCTGCACTCGGCGTGCTGCTCGGTGTTGTGTTAGGGCGTGGCTTGGTAGGATTGGTGACACGTACGATCAACGATCTGTATTTTGTGGTCACCGTGAGCGAGCTAAGCATCGATCCGCTGGTGTTGCTGAAAGGCCTGCTACTGGGCATCGGCGCGACGTTGCTCTCGGCATTGATACCAGCATTCGAGGCGGGATCGACACCGCCGCGTACGGTACTACGGCGCAGTAGCTATGAAGAACGCGTGCGGCAGGCTGCGCCGCTGGCCGCTCTGGCCGGTGCGTTCCTGATCGTCTGCGCTATGGTGCTGTTGCTAGCAGGCGGCGGCACGCAGAACTCACTCATCGGCCTGTACATGGCCTTTGGCGCGCTCTTCGCAATTGTGATCGGCACCGCATTGCTGACGCCGACGCTGACGATCGCCCTGATGCAGGTCATTGCCGGGCCGGCCGGCAAGCTCTTTGGCCTGCTCGGGCGAATGGCCCCACGTGATGTGGTCGCCTCACTCTCGCGCACCTCGGTGGCGGTGGCTGCGCTGATGGTAGCGATCAGCGTGACGATCGGCGTTGGCATTATGGTCGGCAGCTTCCGCCAAACAGTGATCGTATGGCTGGAGCAAAGCCTGGTGGCAGATGTCTATCTTTCGGCACCGACGAACGCGGCGAACCGCATCGATACGACCGTGAACCCGGCGCTGATAGACGAGCTTGGCGCGCTAGCCGAGGTGCGGGCGCTAACTTACTTCCGCAGCGTGCAGGTCGATGCGCCAAGTGGGCCAACGACGTTGGTGGCGGTGCGAGGGTGCCTCGAGCAGGGGCGGGCGGCGCTGCGCTTTCGCGAGGGCGGCG
>JAAUTF010000526.1 GCA_012031775.1 Candidatus Altimarinota bacterium
CCCGGCGGGCGACGACGAGTTCTGGGCGGTAGCCCAACTCTTCGCTGCGCTGCACCAGTTTAACGCTAGCCTCGATGCCCGTTTTCGCCTGGCGGCAAACTGGGAAGCGCTGCTGCGCGAACATTTTACACGCACGCATACTGCCCCCGGCGCGCTTTGGCTGTTGGCCTGGTGTGCCACCGAGCCGGTTGGCCTGCTGTTGATGGAATCACACAGCGACTCGCCGCTTTTTGCCGAGTCGCGCTGGGCTGAACTGGTAGCGCTTTATGTGGTGCCCGAGCATCGCACTGGCGCTCTCGGCGTGCAGCTCATAGACGCAGGCAAACAGTGGGCCGCTGCTCACAGTTTCGACCGGCTGCAGCTCTATGTTAGCGCCGCAAACGAACGCGCCCGACGCTTCTATACGCGTTGCGGCCTGTACCCGACCCAGGAGATCTGGCGCATCGACGTGACGCCAACCAGCGATACGCCGCCGCCGCCCGATCCCTCCTGCGAAGGCGATGCTCATCAAGGACACCATCAATTGGCCAAGGAGCTGTCAGGGTGAGGAGAGACAGGGAGACAGGGAGACAGGGAGACCTTGCAGGTGTAGGGTTTTTAGGGATGGCGTCCTGATGCGCTGTTTTCCTCTCATCCCCCGGCCCCTTCGCCCACCAGGGGAGAAGGGGAGAAACCGCGTCCCAATGCTTCCTGACGCCCCGCTCCCACCTTGGGAGCAGGGTTGGGGTGCGGGCAAACGTGCCGTTTTGACCAAAAACCCTACACTTGAGAGGACACGGAGACAGAAGCTCTGCGCTCTCTGCGGTTCAAAATATTCGGCCTTTGTGCCTTCAACAAGGAGATGAAACAATGACAAGCACAACAAGCGACCCGCGCACACCGGTGACGGTATTGACGGGTTTTCTTGGCGCTGGTAAGACCACGCTGCTCAACCGCATTCTTACTGAGCAGCACGGCAAACGCATCGCCGTGATCGAAAACGAGTTCGGCGAGGTCGGTGTGGATAACGACCTGGTGATCAATGCCGAGGAAGAGATCTTCGAGATGAACAACGGCTGCATCTGCTGCACCGTGCGCGGCGATCTCATCCGCATCCTCGGCAACCTGATGAAACGCAAAGACAAGTTCGACTACATCCTGATCGAGACGACGGGCCTAGCCGACCCCGGGCCGGTGGTGCAAACCTTCTTTATGGACGATGAACTGCGCAGCAAACTGCGCGTCGACGGCATCGTGACCCTGGTGGACGCGCGCCATATTGTGCATCACATCGACGACGCTGATGAAGCCAAAGAGCAGATCGCCTTTGCCGATGTGATCCTGCTCAACAAAACCGACCTGGTGCAAATCGGCGAACTCGAAACGCTTGAGCGCCGCATCACCACCATGAATAGCGCGGCCAAGCTCTACCGCACGCAGAACGCGCAGATCGACCTCGACGCGGTGTTGCATGTTGGTGGTTTTAACCTCGATCGCGCCATGGACATCGACCCTCTGTTTATGGAGCCGGAGTATCCCTTCGAGTGGGGCGGCCTTTTCCACCTTGAGGCCGGTAGCTACACGCTCCTGCTCGACGAAGGCCCCGACCCGGCCATGCAGTTAGCCGTGTTGCCCGCGAGCAACAGCAGTACAGCAGCTTTGGAAACAGTGCAAGAGCAAGCAGTACTCGTCTTCTCGGCTGACGAGCAGGCCGTCGATCCTGGTGCAACCTTGCTGCCGGGTGCCACGCTCTACCGGTTGAACCTCTGGCAGACGCCGCTGCATTTCACGCTTGACGTGCCGCAGTCGGGTGTGTACGGCGTGTTCACCGAACACGGCCCCGACGAGTTTAACCTGCGGTTGCAGGCCAACGGCGCGCCGTTGCAGGCCGAGCTAGCGCACACCTACAAGCCCGATCACGAACACGATGAGGAAGTGACCTCGGTAGGCATCACCGTGCCTGGCGATCTCGATGCACAGCGGCTGAATGCCTGGCTTTCGCGGCTGCTGCGCGAGCAGGGCACCGATATCTTTCGGATGAAAGGTGTGCTGAGCATCGCAGGCGACCCGCGGCGCTTCGTGTTCCAGGGCGTGCATATGCTCTTCGATGGCCGCCCCGATCGTGAATGGGGCGCTGCACCGCGTACCAACAAGCTGATCTTTATCGGCCGCAACCTCGATCGTGATGCACTGAACGCCGATTTTCGCGCCTGCCTCGTGTGATAGGAAGCGAGGGAGACGAGGAGCAGGAGGACGCGGAAATAATCATCGCTGCGTCCTCTAGGCCCTCTGTGGTGAAATAATATGACACTTCTGCGCAAAAAGGCCGCGCGGTGCCACCGGCCGCCCAGCTCATGCTGGAACGCCGCTGGCGCACCGCGCTCGATGGCCACATCATCGCCTTGCGCTGGTCGCCCGATGGCCAGCACCTCGCTGCCGCGACGGTCGATGGGCCGATCGCGATCTTCACCCACGATGGTGTGCTGTTGCACGAACTGCCCGGCCACGCGCTAGGCACAACTGCGCTCGACTGGCATCCCGGCGAAAAAACCCTGGCCTCGGCGGGGCAAGACGGTTCGGTACGGCTCTGGGACACAAACAGCGGTACGCAGGTACAGGCGCTACGTCACGCCACTAGTTGGGTGGAACGTGTTGCCTATCACCCTGGCGGGCAGTACCTCGCTGCCGCTGCCGGCAAGAGCTTGCGTATCTGGGATAGCCAAGGCGTGTTACTGGCCGAGCATCGCGATCACGAGTCGACGATCGCCGATATTGCTTGGCAACCAGGAACAACGCAGATCGCGGCGGTAGCCTATGGTGGCACCACCCTCTGGGCGCTCGATCAGAGCGCACCGCTGCGCCGTTACGCCTGGCAAGGCTCATCGCTGGTGCTGGCCTGGAGCCCCGACGCCACCATGTTCGCTACCGGCGATCAAGACCAGACGATCCACTTCTGGTATGCCGACACCGGCCTTGATCTGCAAATGTGGGGCTACGAGACCAAGATGCGCGAGTTGGCCTGGGATCCAAGCAGTCGCTACCTGGCTAGCGGCGGTGGGCGCGATGCCGTGATCTGGGATACGAAAGCCAGCAAAAAGGGGCCAGAGGGCAGTATGCCGGTGATGCTCAACCTGCATGAAGCCTTTTTGAGCGCGCTCGCCTACCAGCAGCGCGCCGCCAGCGACGCACCAGCTGTGCTCGCCTCCGCTGGTCAGGATGGGCTTGTGGCCTTGTGGCGACCGACACAGAGCAAAAACCATTGGCCCAGCATGGCTTCAATACGCCGATCAGCCAGCTCATATGGTCGCCCGACGACCGTTTCATCGCGGTGGGCGGCGACGATGGCACCGTGGCGGTGCTGGCAATGTAGGATTCGATGAGTACTCATTTTAACGATCTGCCGTGGCGCACCGCTGCCGAAGCGGCGATGCAGACGGCGCATCAGCGCTCGTCGATGGCGCGCCACATTATCCTCGATTGGATCGCTTGCAGTGCTGGATGGTTCACCACCGAAACGATCGTCCAGCAACTGGTGTATCAACAAGGCAGTGTCAGTCGGCCCAGCGTGTACCGCACGGTGGATTGGCTGCGTGCGGCGGGGTGGCTGGTACGTTTGCACGGCCAGCACGTCGATCGCACCTATGTTCGCTCGTTGCCCGGTTTCCAGCCGTTAATCTGTACTAACTGCGGCGGTATTCAGGCTATTGCCGCCGTCGATCTCGGTTCGGTGCTCGCGCCTCAGCTCGACTGTGTCGGCTTTAGGCTGCGCAGCCAGTGTCTGGAGATCTATGGCGTTTGCCGTGATTGCCAGCAGCATAGGGAATGATAATCATATGATCCAGCTCTCTCGTCGTTACTTTAACACGATGTGCTTGCTCGTCGTGCTTACGGTGCTCGCCGCGTGCGGCGCGCAACCAACTGCGCAACCCACCGCCGTGCCCGCCGCAGAGCCCACCGCTGCCCC
Organism: Candidatus Altimarinota bacterium; assembly: GCA_012031775.1. Lineage (GTDB taxonomy): Bacteria > Chloroflexota > Chloroflexia > Chloroflexales > Chloroflexaceae > JAAUTF01. Next base: position 3,944 of record JAAUTF010000526.1, read on the forward strand.
GATTGCAAATGCCCAGTCGCTCAAAGTGATCGCCACCTACAGCATTCTTGGCGATCTGGTACAGAATGTCGCCGGCGACAACATCGCCCTGACGACGTTAGTCGGCCCCGGTGGCGACGCGCATACCTACGAGCCGACACCGCAAGATAGTGTGGCCCTCGCTGAGGCCGATCTGCTTTTCGAGAACGGCCTGGCTTTTGAGGAATGGCTCGATGATCTTTATACTGCGTCGGCGTCGCAGGCTACCCGCGTGGCCGTCACCGCGAACATCACGCCGCTGCCCGCGCCAGATGGGCACGCCGAGGGTGAAGAGCACGCCGAGGGTGAAGAGCACGCCGAGGGTGAAGAGCACGGCCACGGTGAGTACGACCCGCACGTCTGGCACGACCCAAACAACGCGAAGCTGATGGTCGAAGCCATCCGCGACGCCCTTTCTAGCGCCGACCCAGCCAACGCGGATAACTACGCAGCTAACGCCACAGCGTACCTCGACGAACTAAGCGCGCTCGACAGCTTCGTCAACGAGGAAGTCGCTAACCTGCCGGAAGAGCGTCGTAAGCTCGTGACCAGCCACGATACCTTCGGCTACTTCGCCGATCGTTACGGCTTCGAGATCGTCGGCACCGCGCTCGGCTCGGTCTCCACCGAGGTTGCCGACCCGGCTGCAGGTGAAATCGCCGAACTCGTGGGGCAGATTCGTGCCGCAGGTGTGCCAGCGATTTTTGCCGAGAACGTAAGCAATCCGGCGCTGATGGAAACCATCGCACGT
>JAAUTF010000527.1 GCA_012031775.1 Candidatus Altimarinota bacterium
CGCCGTGCGCCTGCTCGGTGCCGCCGCTACCCTCCGCGAGCAGATCGGCACGCCCCACCTGCCGACCGAGATCGTCGACTACGAGCGCGGCCTGGCAGCGCTCAGACATGCGCTCGACGAGCAGGCCTTCGCCAGCGCATGGCAGCTTGGCGGCAGCCTCCCGCTGGAAGCGACAATAGCGCTGGTTGGCCAGTAGGGCGCAGCATGCTGCGCCCCTACTGGCCAAGCCCGCGCCGTTCCTGATAATAACTATAGCCACCCTCATACACGCGCAGCGCGCCAGCGCGCACCTCGAAGATGCGATCGACCACACGATCGAGGAAATAGCGGTCGTGCGAGACAACGATGATCGTGCCGGCGAACTCGTCGAGCGCCTTTTCCAGCACCTCCGCCGATGGAATGTCGAGGTTATTCGTCGGCTCATCGAGCAGCAGGCAGTTCGCGCCGGTTAGCATGAGCCGCGCGAGCTGCACACGGCTTTTCTCGCCGCCACTCAGCCGGGCGATCGGCTGGTTCGCGGCGGCATAGGGAATTAAAAATCGGCCCAACTTTGCGACCGCCTCACCCTCGTACATGGGGCGCAACGCGCGCAGCGCTTCCACCGGCGTTTGCTTGAGGTCGAGCGTCTCGTGGTGCTGCGCGTAGTAGGCCGCCTGGATCGACGGGCCGACCCAGAGCTCGCCGCCATCGATTGGCAGCTCGCCCAGCATCAGCTTGAGCAGCACCGATTTGCCCGCACCGTTCGGCCCAACAATGCCGATGCGCTCGCCGTTCATTATCGTCGCCACGGCGTCCATCAGAATGATGTACTCGCCAAAAGCTTTATCGAGTTTCCGCAGCTCGAACGCCTTCGACCCGCCGCGTACGTGGGGGCGAAACTGAAGCGCGATCTTGCGCCGTTCGAGCACCGGGCGCTCAATGCGATCCATATTTTCTAGTAAGCGCTGCTTATTGTTGATCTGGCGTTTGAGCCGCGGGTCGAGGCTGACGTTCATCCAAACCTTAAAACGCACGATAGCGGCTTCCAGGTGCGCAATCTCCTGCTGCTGCGATTTATAATCTTGCTGTTGTTTGAGCAGCGCCAGCTCTTTCTGTGCTGCGTATGACGAATAGTTGCCCTCCCAGGCGATCAGCCGACAGCCGGTAGCCGCCGTCGGCTCGAGCTCAACGATCTGCGTGACGGTCTCGTCGAGCAAGTAACGATCGTGCGAGATCAGCACAACCGCCCCGTCGAACTCGCGATGATACGTTCGAGCAGCGATTTACGCTCCATATCCAGGTGATTATCCGGCTCGTCGAGCAGTAGCAGCGCCGGGTTCTGCAGCAGGCAGCGCGCCAGGCCCACCATTTTACGCTGGCCGCCGCTGAGTTGGCGCATCGGTACCTGCCAGTGCGTCGCGCTCAGCCCCAGGTTGTCTAGCAATTCTTCGGCACGGCTATGCAGCTGTTGCGCGCCCTCGCGATCGAGCTGCTCCAGCAGGCGCTCGTGTTCGGCCAGCACACGCTCCATCGCCTTCATATCCGCCACGACAGCGGGATCGCCCAGGCGCACCTCGACTTCGGCCAGACGCGCTTCGAGCTGGCGCAGATCTTCACGCGCCGCCAGCACCTCGTCGATCACCGCCCGCTCGGGTATACCGTGATATTCCTGCGGCAAATACGCCACCCGCGTATTACGCCGCAGCACGACGGTGCCTGCCTCGGGTGGCTCTGTGCCCGCCAGCGTGCGCAGTAGCGTCGACTTGCCCACGCCGTTCGGCCCCACCAACCCGATCTTCTCGCGTTCCTGGATCGACCAGCTCAGCCCGCTAAAGATTGTGCGCCCGCCATGGATACGCGCCATACCATTGATGTCGGCGATGATCATGTGTCCTCCTGGACAAGGTTGAGAAAGAGGGCTGTGTCGTCAACTAAGGTAGCTGACGACACGGCGATTTTTCCACTGTAAAACAAAAAGTCGTGAGCCAATGCTATGGCCCACGACTTATTCAAAGAAACTATTTACACAACTGCTTAGCCGCCGGGCACACTACGCCTATGTGGAGCACGCACGAAGCCGCCACGCGTCGATCGCCAGGTTGTGCTTGTGTTTTTCCAGCGCATACAGGTTATAGGTTACAGGTTACAGGCTATTGGTTATTGTAGCTGAGGGAGAAGTTCTGGTCAATCCGTCTGCAGAAGGAGGGAGCGAACATGTAGCTTGAGCAGAGACTTGCGAGGGCAGGGTGGCATAGGGCTTGCCAGGCATAAAACGAGCGTCGGCGCAAGCTTACGACCGACTGGCAGCGGGCGAAGCAGTTGGTCTGGCAAGTGTCCCACTTGGGGGCTGTGACCGTTTCACCGCTACAGCTAGCGCTCGCGATGAGCGGGCCGCTGTATTTGGTCTGGCTGCCAAGCCGACACAGATAGTACCATTACAAGCGTCGACGCGAGCTTGGCAGGTGCTGCTGCGTAGATATGGGATCGTGCGTGCGCGTCACAGCGCGGGGCGTGCATCGCCCGCCAGCCGCGCAACGACGTTGCGCAGTTCTGCCGGTTCGACAGGCTTGGGGATGTAGAGCTGGAAACCGGCGGACAGCACACGCAGGCGATCTTCTACGCGCACATAGGCCGTCAAAGCGGCGGCGGTGGCCACCCTCGCCGACAACCGCCAGTTCACGCACATGGCGAATAAGCCAGTAGCCGTCCTCGCCCGGCATCGCAATGTCGGAGATGAGCACATCGGGCTGCCAGCTCTGCACAGCATCGAGCGCCTCGCGCGCGCTCGAACACAGGCGCAGCAGTGCGCCACCACGGCCTGAGCACATCGGTGCATCAACTCAAGGATATCTAACTCGTCGTCGACGAGCAACACACGCAGGCCGCTGAGCTCGGGCGGGCATTCGTGCAGCGCTGTTGACGCAGCGTGTAGGCTGGTGGCGTTCGTCTGCGGGGCGAGCGGCAAGCGCACCGTAAAGGTAGCACCTTGCCCAGGTCCGTCGCTCGTCGCCGCGACACTACCGCCGTGTAGTTCGACCAGGTGGCGCACGATCGCCAGCCCCAGGCCAAGGCCGCCGTGGGTACGCTGGCTGGTGCTGTCGCCCTGGCGAAACTGCTCGAAGACAAAAGGAAGAAAATCTGCAGCGATACCCTGGCCAGTGTCGCGCACCGTCAGCCGCGCATGGCCCGCCTCAGCGGTGAGCTGCACATAAATTGTGCCGTCTGTCGGTGTGAATTTTGCCGCGTTGGAAAGCAAGTTCCACACCACCTGCTGCAGCCGATTTGCATCGCCGATAATGGGTGCCGCCTCAGGATTCAGGTCGATCTGCAGCTGAATCGTTTTGGTCTCGATCGTCGGCAAGATCGTATCGAGCGCAGCGCGCACCACCGCCGACAGATCGATCGGCTGCGGCTCGATACGCAGCCTCCCGCTAACAACCCGCGAGACATCGAGCAAGTCGTCGATCAATTGGGCCTGCGCTTGTGCATTGCGCACCATCTTCTCCACCGTGCGCGCGACATAGGCCTCGTCGCGCTTGCGCAGTTGCAGCATCTGGGCGTAGCCAAGAAAGGCCGTCAGCGGCGTACGCAGTTCGTGCGACACAGTGGCAAGAAATTCGTCTTTCAGGCGATTCGTCTCTTCGGCCTGTGCGCGGGCGCGCTGCTCTTGCGCGTAAAGGCGCTGCTCTTCATCGAGACGGCGCGCCGCTGCGCGTTTACGCTCGTCGATATCCTGCACCACCACAATTGCGCCAACAACAGCACCAACATCATCACGCAGCGGAGCCGTTGTGAGCACGAGCCACTTCTCACTGCCATCGTCATCGGTGAACAAGAACTCAACGCCCGGCACCACCACCTCGCCGCGCAGCGAGCGGATAGCCGGCCACTGCTCTGGATCGAGCGGCGTGCCGTCGGCGGCCCAGGCCTGCCAGCGATGACGACGTTGCGTATCACGCGCGGGGATGCGTTCGGGCATATAGTGGCGCATCGCCGAGTTCAGCACAAGTAGCAGGCCAGCATCGTTTGTCACACCAACACCGACCGGCAATTGCTCGAGGATCGCCACGAGCTGGGCCTGATTCTGGCGCAGTGCAGCTTCGGCACGTACGCGCTCGATACGCGCCCAGATGCGCTCCGTCAGCTCACGCAACAACGCAAGCTCATCGTCACGCCATACGTGCGGCTGATGACAACTGGCATTCAGTGCTGCCTTCCAGCGCCCATCGCTCAAATACGGTGTGCTGACCAGAGCAGCGACTCCCAGCTGCGCGAACTGCGCAGCACTCGCCGATGTACTGGCATCAGCCAATGTATCGCTAACGATAAACTGGCGGCCGTTCGATAACAGCTCGACCACTTCCACCGGAATAAAGTCGGAGATGCGGTATGTGCCGACGATCGCGTTCGATTCCTGCGTATCCCAGGCAAACGTGATCGAAACAACATACTGCGCCGCATCGTACTCAAGAAATTGGCAGCCATCGATACCGAGGTGGCTACCGATCTGCGCTGCGGCAAGCCGCGCGATCTCCTGATCGGTCGAAAGGCGGGCCAGATCCTGGCTAAGGGTGTCGAGAAAGATGGCGTTGAGCTCGCGGCGTTTTGCGTTTCGGTAATGTCCTCACCAACGCCCACCCACTCGACGATCTGGCCATCGGCCTCTAAGATCGGCGCAGCTCTGATGCGCACATAGCGGAATTCGCCATCGTAG